>DNHA01000121.1 GCA_003486025.1 Micrococcaceae bacterium
TGCAGCCCGCGGTTGAGCGGCCTCGGTCAGCAAAAAGTACGTGGGACCAGTTCATAGTGAACTGGTCCCACGTACTTTTAAAGCTCAGCGTCTAAGGCTTGCGCGTTTCTGCGCTGATGAACCAGGCCTGCTGCTCGAGCAGGGCAATGTATTCATGCAGGATGTCGGCGGTGGTTGGGTCTGCCTCGTCCACCGGATCATGTACTTCACGCATGACGCCAACCGTTGCTTCCAATGCCTTGACCACGATATCTACAGCGGTCGTGGTGAGGATTTCACCATTGGTTGGCTGGTCCAGCTCCGTGTACTTGGTGATGGTGGCTGCCAGTCCGTCTGGGGTCACATGCACTGCACGCATGCGCTCGGCGATTTCATCGGAACCTCGGCGGGCAATGGCCACGATCTCATCGAGGTTCTGATGCAGGTCGCGAAAATTAGGTCCGACAACATTCCAATGGATCTGCTTGCCGACCAGCTGCAGGTCGAGCAACTGGATGAGCACCGACTGCAGCGAGTCGCGCAGAACTGCCGGGGCAATAAAGCCTCCCTCAGCATTTTCCTTGCGGGTCTTGCTTGCTGGAGTGTTTTTTGTGTTCGACATATTTTTCTCCTTTGCAGTGAATCTGACATGTTCGGCGGTGGTCCCGAGGGGACACCAGCTAACTTGGACGCTACTACTGATGCCCGACGGGTGTAAAACAGCAAGGCAAATTCTCACCTCGCTCTAAGCTTTGCCCTGCGGGTGAAAAAATCCATTCAGGTTGTGGAAACGGGCCGGCAACCTCATGCTCCATCAGCACCCGGCCGGAATCTGGGAAGCTGCCGTTTCCATTAGCTGGCAGTTTCCGGATAATGCTGGCGGTCAGGAAGAACCACCCGGTATCGTCCACCGCAGTACGTTGTCCCGAGTGAATCCAAGGAGAAACATGGTGCATGACCCAGCCTCTATTGATCCAGTCGAGCAGAATACTTCCCAGACGGAGAACACGGACGAAGAAATCTTGCAGAACGAAGAACTGGTCCGGGAGTGGGAAGAAGAGTCGTTTCCGGCCTCTGACCCGCCAGCGAATTTCTAGCCAGTTTTCGCCTCCGGTGGCCGCAAGCTAAAGGCAGCGCCCTTGGGGGCGCTGCCTTTAAACTGCTAGACCCTTGGAATACGGTTATCGGGTCTCCAGGGAATTGCGGTGATCGGGATGCTGGCCGCGCCGTGTCAGCAACAGGCCAAGCGCCACCATTCCTACGCCGAGAACCAGATGAAGCCAATTATCTGCATCGTTGAGCGGGATGAAGTTGGCTGCGCTGTCAAAGTCGATGATCAGCCCGTAAATCCAGAGCAGCAGATAGATGATTCCGCCGACCACAAGGTAGCTTTTGGCCGCGGGGATGCTGCGCGCCATGATGAGTCCGGCGATACCGAACAAAAGGTGCACTGCGTTGTGCAGGTAGGAGACTTGGAAAATCCCGAGGAGCTTCGCCTCGGAATGGTGCCCTGCTCCTGAAAGCGAATCGTAGTTTGTCGTGACTCCCGGAATGAATCCCAGGACGCCGACGAGGAGGAAGACTATGCCTATCAACAGAGCGGCCTTCTCCACCGCAGATCGGACATCAGAGGGGGTGTTTCGTGTGTTCATGGTGGCTCTCCTTCGTTCTTGATCAGCAACAGAACGGATGACGCTCACGCGCCGCACGGTGTTTTCCCGCGTGTCAGACACGCTAGAGGTCTGGAGCGCGCGCGGGAAGCAAGAGCCCAGGTGCACAGGAAATACTCAGGTTTCAAGAATTGCCGGCAGTCCGGTGTTTAGGGCGGGGGACAGTTGTCTTCGGCAAATAGCTGAGGCCCGTAGCGCGATTCTGGGAATTCATCTCTGGTGCGACGGTGGCGCCAGTCTGATTTGTCCACGTGATGCCATCACGCCCGATGGCAGTGTATTGGGTCTGCCGGGATTTTTCACAGGAAGGGTTGTNNGATTTCTCCACGTGGTGCCATCAAGCCCGATAGCAGTGTATAGGGTCTGCAGGAATTTTTCACAGGAAGCGTTGTCCCAGCGCTTCGACGAATGGACAGTCTCAAGGGAATCCGTGGATCTCGTGCGTAGCCGATGTTCGCTACGCAGCGGTGCGAGAATGGCAGAAGGCCATAACGCGTGAGTGCAAAGTCGAAAGGATACGGAAAATGAGCAGAAATCATCTGCATGTACTGGTCAAGGACCCCGGGCAATGGACTGTTTCCCTCGGCGGACAACACGTGGCAACGAGCAAATCCCAGGCAGAGGCCTACCAGCAGGCGTTGGCCAAGGCTGAAAAACTCGGAGACGCGGTGATCTTTGTCCACGATGACGAAGGCGAGCTGGAGTTCGAGGAAACGTATCCGTAGCCTGCCGACAATTTCAGCAGCGATGTCCGCACTGAGCGGTCGCGGCACATTGCAGGGCTGTCAGAGGACCCACACGTCCGCCAAGGAATTAGTTCAAGGTATGCCGGATAGGGCGCTGGGTTACCCGGCTCTGCTTCGACAGTTCGCTTGGGCTTGGATGGTAAAAGCTGTGTCCGTAAACCTGAATGCCAGCTGAGCGTCCCGGTTTGTGAACGTGGGCTTTCGCGTTGCCACTCGTGAACTGACGCCAGCGGTGGAGCGCATTCGTAGCGGGCCCGCAAACCCCGTGTTCTCAGGCATAAAGAGCGGTTGAAGAGGACTGTGCCTGCAGCCGCCAAAAGTCCGCTACCGTGCACGAACGGATTTGGCAACATGGATCCGGGCTTGCGAAGCGGTGTAACGAATTGATAACTTGTGCTTACTGACTTGGTCATTTTGGAATTTGTTGCATGTGTGGACATCGAGTGGCTGCTAATCCAGATTCCAATCAGACACGGTTTTCCGGAGCACGGCCGTCGCACCTGGCGGCAGGGCCGAAGCGCGGGAACAGTGTGGCCTAAAGGGAGTATTCGAAGAGTTACGAACAAATATGGAGGTAGTGCACGTGGCGGGACGTATTGTGAGGTCGAAAACTGCCGAACGAGTAACTGAACTCTTAGGTTCCCGTGAAGGGCGCAAGCACCTGTCCCAGTATGGCTGGGTTGAAGGTATGCCTGTGGTGATGTCTGAATCCCAAGAGGCACTAGACGACGTGATGGCATTGGTATCCGTGCACGGGCGGGCAGTGCTCGTTGCCATGCTTGATCCACGCAGTGCAGACCCGTTGTTCTTGCATGTTTCAGCTCCGAACCCGGCGCTGAGCATTGTGAACAGTGTTGCGCAGGGGACCAGCATCGGCGCGCTCTTTGAGGCGGCCGAGCACGAAGGAATGATGACTTTCCGGGTCAAGTACTGGAAATACAGTGCCGTGGCCCACCTCATTCCCGCCTATCGGGCAACTGCCACAGAAGCACAACTTTCTTACAGGAACTAGATGCCCCTCTAGCCACCTCGGCGCGGGAGGCTACTGACAAGCATTGCCACCAGGTGGGGCATCTGCCTTCGGGCAGATGCCCCACAGTGCTTAATCCGGAGTTCAGTGAAGACCAGGATATTTTGAAGCGCCAAAAAGGGCCGGCATACTGACCGGCCCTTGTCGGAAGTGCATCCGCCAGCCTCAGCTGCGGCCGGCGAACATCGGCTTAGCGGTTTGGCCCGTCATCCAAGCCGTCGGTTTCAATACGTTCCTTGCGCAGTTGCTCATCGATACGCTCGTCCTCGACGACCGTTTCCTTGTCCAAGCGGACCCGCTCTACGGGAACGGCTTCCTTGTCAACCACTGGACGTTCGGCATGGAGCGTGACTTCCTGTTCCTCGGAACCCAGATCGCCACCTGCCACTGCGTCCGAAGCCTGCGCCCCGGTAATCGGCTCGCGTTCGAGCCTGACCTCTTCGTGGCTGACGGGAACGGTTGTGGTCACGTCCTCGGTTACTACGTGCTTGCGCAACCGGACCTTGCCGGTCTGCACCTGCTCGGTGCCCACACGCAGCTGTTCTTCGGAACGGGTCATGGACTGATCGGCTCCCGCATCTTCATCATCGAGACCTGACCGCTGCAAAGAACCGGTGGATGCCTCGCCTGCAGTCGACTCGGTGTCGACGCCGGTTGGTTCCGCGAAGTCATAAGCCCGGCCGTAGTACTCGAAGAGCTCCTGCTCCTCGGAAGGACTCAGCTGAGTCTGCGCATCGACTCGCGGAGCCTCCTCGACCGTCTTCTTGTCGAAGGGAACATTCAAGGTGTCTCCGGCCACGCTGGCATCGGCCAGCGGAACAAAATTTTCTGACAGGCCGAAGAACCCGGTGTTCACGGTAACCCACTCGGGTTCACCGGTCTGTTCGTCCAGGAAAACTTGGCCGAGCTTTCCAATCTTCTCCCCATCGTTTCCGATGACGGTGCCGCCGATAAGGCTTAATTCGTGAAGCTGGTCTGTGTTGATCATGAGTTTCTCCTTCTGCTGCGTTCGTCAATGAAATTATCAAATCCAAACAGCCTGACCGGATGTGGTGCCGGTCTGCTGAAGCTGCGCCTCGATAGGGGCGTGACACGAGAAAACTTCTCTCACGCGGCCATCACGTTGCCGCGCTGAGTCGACTATTGCATGAAATGCAAATGAGGATTTCCAAGCTTGTGCCTGCATGCCCGCAAGCTCCGCAATGCCTGTGAATCTCGCGGGTATCCTTACATTGGCCAGTGGATCGACTCCACAATCCGTGCGGCCCAGCGCGTGGCTGGTAGCTTCAACCGTCGGGCAAACCTATGGCACCAGTGTGTGCAGGATGCAAGACTCTCACACCGGATCCTCCGGATTTGTTCCCTAAATCGTCCAGCCCAAACGGCACTGAACGGTGCTGGTCCGGATTCCTAGCGAGGGCAAAGCTGTGCCCGCGGAGGCCAGCTCTGAGGCGGCTGGAACGCGGCGTATCTGCGCATTGCCCGATGCCGAGACCGCGATGAGCACCGGACCACCTTGGATAGAGCCCGGCTGCAAAGTTGATTCTGCGCTGGATCAAAAATCCCAGCACAATCCGAGGCAGGAATCTCTGCCTATTTTGAAGCGTCAGCGCCGTTTGGGCCGGTTGCTTGAGCCGGAATTGCCGCTGGTATGAAACATCTTGTCGAGGGAAAGAAAAACTGCCTGACGTGGCATGCGGCACCGGAATGTCCAGCCCCGCGCACACAGCGAGGAATGAGACTGCTCCGCAAAACCGGAAGAATGCTGGGAAATTCTGGGATCTGCGACACCGGGTATGGACGGAGGGATACTCTGCGGTGGATCAATACTCTCCGTGGGGAGAATTCACAGAAAGGCGGCTAAGCACGTGTCAATCCAGCTACTGGACGCGCCTGACCCACTTCGCATTGCGGTTCTTGCGCATCTGCACCATCCAATCCGCGCACCTTTTGCCGGCGGGATGGAAGCGCATACCGCGCATCTGGTCTCGGATCTCAGTTCGCGCGGACACCATGTCACGCTGTTCGCCAAAGCAGGCAGCGAAGCGCTTTGCCCGCGAGCCACGCTTCGGATCCATCCGGTGATCTCCGGGACTTTCGAGGTCCGGGGATATCCGGATGACCATCTTAAAAATGCGCAGCACCGGAAGCTGGACGGTGCGATGAAGTCAGCGGTAGAGCACATTCGTGCCGGCGATTTCGACGTGGTCATCAATAATTCCCTCAGTCCAATCCCTCACGCTCACCTGCAGGGAATGGCTGTCCTGCACATTCTGCACACCCCTCCGCTTCCCAGGATTACCTCGCTGCTGGACAAGCAGAAAACCGATGAGCGGCACCGATTCGCTACGGTATCGGCCGCTAATGCCAGGGCATGGCGCCACTGGCTGCCGCAGCTGGAGATCATCCCCAATGGAATTAACATGGAATTCTGGGGCAGCCAGCACCATGCGGAGGTCGTTGCGGGAACCGCGGCCTGGACCGGACGCATCACCCCGGAGAAAGGCACGCATCTGGCCATCGCTGCGGCCCGGGCTAACAATCTGCGATTGGCTATTGCCGGGCCCATCCAGGACCGGGAATACTTTGATGAGCTGATCGCCCCGTCCCTGGCCGAGGACGCCAGATACCTGGGGCATCTGCCGCAGGAGGAACTGCGGCAGCTCATTGGCTCCAGCGAGGTGTTCATCTCCTCGCCGCTGTGGGAAGAGCCCTTCGGACTGACCACGCTTGAGGCGATGGCCTGCGGCACCCCGGTCGCCGCCCTGCCCGCCGGGGCCATGGCAGAACTGATCGGAACGACCGGCGGCGCGCTCGCCACTGCGCGGACCGCCACGGCGCTTGGCCACGCAGTGGCAAGGGCCTTGGCCATGGACCGCCAGAAGGTGCGCGAACGCGCCGCGGGCTTTTCGCGTGAACTGATGATTGAAGCCTATGAATCCCTGCTCGCGCAGATCGCTGCGCCCCTTGCGCTTCGAGGCCGGGAATCATGAGCGCACCGCGGATTTCCTACTATGCCCACCACGTGGGTTCCGGCCACCTGCGCCATGCCCGCAGGATCATCGACACCTCCGTCTTCGAGGTCCAGGTCACCAGCACCGGGCCGAACCACGGGACGCTGCTGCCGGCCGGGACAAATTACGTCCCCTTAACCGCAGATGTGCACCCGGAGCAAACGACCCAACCGGCCACGGGCGGATACCTGCATTACGCGCCGGTGGGCAGACACATCACCGAACGTTTCGCCACGCTGAACCAGGCATGGAAGCAGTTTGCCCCCGATCTGGTAATGGTCGATGTATCGGTGGAAGTCGCACTCTTCGCCAAGCTCAGCGGCTACCGCGTGGCGATGCGGCGCATGCCCGGAAAACGCAGCGATAAGGCGCACGCCATGGCCTACAACATCGCTGACGCTCTTTTTGCCTACTATCCGCAGGAACTGGAAGATGCAGCTCATCTGGAGCGGTACGCGCATAAAAGCCACTACCTGGCGGTGCCGCGCCCCGAAGCGAATTTGGCACAGAGCCAGGATTCCAGCGGATCTGCCGATGCTGGAACACTGCGGGGCAAAGTCGTGGTGCAGACCTCGCTCGGTTCTTCCATCGGGCAAGCGGACATTGTCCGGGCAGCGGCCTGCGCCAGTCAATGGTCCTGGGAGGTGCTCGGGTCGGTAAACCCGGACGGCTCAAGGATCCCGGAGAATCTGCGATTCCATGGGGTGGTGCCGGATCCAGCACCCTTCCTTGCACAGGCCACGGTAGTGATCACCTCCTCCGGGCACAACGCGGTATCTGCCGCGGCGGCCTGCGGCAGGCCAGTGCTGCTGATACCCGAAGAACGGCCCTTCGACGAACAGCGCTGCTATGCATCCATGCTGCAGCGAGCCACCGGATGCTTGATGCTCGACTCGTGGCAGAGCCCCGCAAACTGGAACATGATCCTCGAGCAGACGGCGCAGACCGACCGCTTCGCACTGGCCCGCGCCCTGTTCATTGACCCGGAGGATTTCACCGGGCGGCTTCGGTCTATGGCCGGGGACCTAGTGGCAGGGGCAAGCAGATGCTAATAGGGTTCCAGGCTCTGTGCCTGCTCGATTTCGCTCACGGTGGGATGGCGCAGGATCTGCAACGGCTCAGCCTCAGCGTTCCAATTGATCAGACCCAGTTGCTGGAAGGAAGCGAGCCAGCCTTCCATAGGCCAGATTCCCCAGCGCTGCCGGAAAATCTTGGCATTCTGGACGATGTCCGCAAAATGGTTCAGCGGTGGTTTGTACACCGAGTGATGCTGGTGGAAGATGACCGCGCTGCTGAAAGTCACCGCGAGACCCTGTGCACGCGCGGCCAGAGCGAAATCGGTATCTTCGCCTCCGTATCCGCCGTAGCCGGTGCTGAATCCGCCAAGCCGCTCGAAGTCCCGGGCGTGGATGGCGAATCCCAAGGACCAGAACATTTCGTGATGCTCGCAAGGAGTGTTGCGTGGAAGATCTGCCCGCGCGTGGTGCGCGACCGAAAGCTCCGCAAGCCGCTGATCGGCAGGCGTGGGCCCGGATTCCAAAGGCTGGCGCAGATAGCGCGGTTCGGCCATCACCAGCCCGCGGTGCTCTGCCAAGGCTTCGAGCAGCTCGGACAAAGCAGGTTGCGCGGGGATGCAATCGACATCCAGGAACACCAGCCGTTCCGAGCGTGCAGCGTGCGCTGCAGCATTACGTGCGCGGGCCAGCGGAAGTCCGCTTTCGTGCGGCAAGGACGGCAGATGGATAATCCGCAGTGGAAGGGTGCAGGCCACCGGCTCAGGCCGCGGATCATCCATGTACGCCACCACTACTTCCTGCGGCCGACAGGTGCTGCGCTGCACCCCGTCTAGCAGCCGCTGCAGGTGGCCGGCTCGGCCATGGGCAATCACCAAAACTGAAAATTCCATGTTGTTCCTCGGCTCCCTGGCCCTTACCCGGCTCTGCCGGGCAGATGGACAAATCCGTACGGCTCGACATTACTCAAAAGAACACTCGCAAAGCAGGATCCACCATGACTTCTCAGATTACTTCCAACATCATCCGCGTCGCTTCGGTACCCAGCGACCAGATCTACATCCGCCACCTGGAATCCTGCCACGGCCAGCCGTGCCCGCAGATTCTCCGGTTGCCGGATCCGGTGCCTGCCAGGGGCCCGCGCAGCGGACAATCGCCGTGGTGGCCGCCGGTCATGCTCAGCGCCCAATGGGTCCGGGACCATCATGACTCCTTTGACCTGATGCATGTCCACTTCGGTTTTGATGCGCTGGATCCCCAGCAGCTTCGCGAAACCATGGCAGAGCTGCGCCGCTGGGGCAAGCCGCTGGTATATACCGTGCACGACTTGATCAATCCGCACCAACCGGATTCGGCCGCGCATCTGGCCCTGCTGGATGTGCTCATCACCGGTGCAGATGAGCTGATCACCTTGACCGATGGCGCAGCGGCCGCAATTGCTGCCCAATGGGGCCGGCAAGCCCATGTGCTGCCGCATCCTCATGTGCTGGACTTTGAAGTGATGGAGCGGATTCGCCAGAGCCGGCGAACGCAGCGGGCACAGGATCCGCAGCGTCTGCGGCGGGTGGGTGTGCATTTGAAGGGGCTGCGCGCCAATATTTCCCCGGCGATCCTCGAACCGCTGGCGCGGATTGTCGCGGAAATCCCGAACGCGGTACTGCAAGTTAATATCCACCGCCAGGTGCTGGATCCAGATAGCAGCGAATACCGCGAGGAGCTGGCACGGCTGCTCACCGGCGGCCAGCTGGAAGGAAAATGGGAACTGGTTTCCCACGAGTACTTCAGCCACAACGAGCTGTGCGAGTATTTTGCTTCTCTGGACGTCAACGTCTTGCCTTATCAGTTCGGGACGCATTCGGGCTGGCTCGAAGCCGCCTTGGACGCCGGAACGGCGGTGGTTGTTCCCTTGTGCGGCCAGTATGCAGGACAGCATCCCTCGCTGGCCGCGTACCGCTGGAACGCGGACCAAGTCGAGGAGGAGTCGCTGCGTTCTGCAGTGCGCCGGCAGGTCGCCATGGAATTCATTCCGGGCATGGGGGCCGCCGAACGCCACGAGCAACGCGAAGCGCTCGCCGAAGCCCATCAACGCATCTATGCGACTTTGCTGGGCAGACGCAAGACATCGCCTCAAACCGGCTCCAGTGCCGCCGGTGCTCGGTGATCTGCGCGGCTAGCTTCCGAACCATGCCGGCGGTTGCTTCGATTCGCAGCGGTGTGTGGACCTGCTAGCTGGCAATCCACTGAGTACGGCTTTGCACGGCGCTGAAAATCTGTAGCGTGGAAAGCGACCTGAACATCCCGATTCCAAGGAGCTGAAGCATGGCCAACGAAGAGGTAGACAAAGTTATCGGCATCATCAACGATGTGCGCATCGGCATGGTCGCGACCCAGAGCCAAGGGCGTCTGGTCAGCCGCCCGCTGACGGTCATCGACGTGAAAGAAGACGGAGATCTATGGTTCTTCTCTACCGCGCAGTCGGATATCGTTCGTGAATTCGAGACGCAGGACCTGGTGAACGTCTCGTTCTCCGGAAACAAGGAGTGGGTCTCGGTCAGCGGACGCGCATCGGTGGTGCGCGACGTGGCGAAGAAAAAGGAACTATGGAATCCCATGGTGGAAACCTTTGCCACCGATGGCCCTGAATCGCCTGAGACGGTGCTGCTGCGCGTGGATTCCGAATCCGCGGAGTACTGGAAGAATCCAGGTGGCGCAGCGAGCCTGGTCGCCGGGTGGGTGAAGCATAAACTCACCGGCAAGAATGCCGAGCCGGGGGATTCGAACAC
>DNHA01000348.1:0-2296 GCA_003486025.1 Micrococcaceae bacterium
ACCGCTGCCACTGGGCTCTATCTGCTTTCGTTGCCGGTATGGCTCTTCCTTGCCTTACGCGCGGTGCAAGGTGCTGGGTTCAGCCTGAACGGTACTGCGGTCTCAACCTTGGCCACCGACATCATTCCGGAAAAGAAGCTTGCTGAGGGGCTTGGCATTCTCAGTCTTGAACAGACAGTGGTGACAATCTTCGCGCCGTGGCTAGCTCTGACGCTGCGAATCCACGCCGGATATGAAGTGGCCTTTGCGGTGGCGTTGGGTTGCTGCGTTCTAAACTTCCTGGTGCGCATGGCTTTGGCTAAGGAAGCCCAAGCCATTGACGCGCGGCGCCGCGCGAAGGCCGCCACGATTCCTGGACGAAATCGATCGGGTTTCCACCTGAAAAATCTGGTGGAAAAAGACTCGTGGCGTCCGGCCACCGTGATGCTGTGCTTTATGTTTGGGACCACTAGCGTGAATACTTTCTTGGCGGCCTATGCCCTGAGCCAAGGGATGGAAAATATTGGCCTGTTCTTCGTGATGAGCGGTCTCATGCTGGCAGTTTCCAGGCTTCTGATCGGAACCATGCGCAAGGTGCTCTCGCTGACTGGCATCGTGGTGGGCGGAGTTGTGCTGAACGTCGGTGCGATGCTCTGCATCTATTTTGCGGACAGCCTCGGGTTGCTGCTGTTGGCAGGCGCCTTGTTTGGCTTCAGTACAGGAGTGGTGAGCCCTTCGATGAACTCAATATCGGTGCTCAGCGCTCGCCCCGAAGCGCGGGGCCGGGCAAGCGCAACCTACTTTTTCGCACTCGACGTCAGTACCGCGCTCGGTGCGTGGATCTTGGGAACTATCGCAGCGCTGTGGACCTTGCGGGAAGCTTTCCTCACGTCAGCGTTGGTCGTGGCCTTGTCACTACTGCTAATCATGTGGTTGTACCGCACCGGCCGGATGCCTCGCAAAAATTCTGTCTGAGCGCTTTCGCAGAGGCACCTGGCCTGTTCGCTACCGGGGTGCTTGAACCGTAGCCCGCGCCTGCCGCAGCAACGGTTCATCCACCATCTGGCCCTCGAATGAGAAAACGCCAGGGTTTTTCTCTGCCGCAGCGAGAATCCGTTTGGCCCGCTCGATTTCCTTTTCGGTAGGCAGGAAGGCTTCACGGATGACTGGCATCTGAGTGGGGTGAATTGACGCCTTGGCGCTAAAACCTGAGGCCTTCGCATCACGGGCCTCTTCCAGTAACCCGGTGGTGTCAGGAATATCAAGATACACCGAATCGATGGCTGCCTTGCCGGCCGCGGCCGAATGCAGCAGCGTCTGGGATCTTGCGAAGCTTGCCACCTCACGGTACTTTCCTTGGGAAGTGCGCGACGAGGTTCCGCCCAGCGAGGCGATCAGATCTTCGGCACCCCACATCAGGGCGATGACATTTGATGCCGCAGCAATCTCGGCAATGTTGGTGATCCCCTTGGCTGTTTCGCAAAGGGCCAGCACTTGATAACCGGAAAGCTGTGCAGGATCCGCGGCGGACTCGCATTTAGGCAGCATCACCGTGCGGTACTTTGTTTGCTGCAGGGCCACCATGTCGGAAACGAAAAACTCGGAGTCCACCGGGTTGACCCGTATGATGGTGCGTTCGGGATCCAATGTGCTGGATAACAATGCGGTTCGGGCCATCTCCTTGTTCGCAGCAGCCACCGCGTCTTCCAAATCGATAATGACTGCATCGGATCTCTCGGCAGCTTTTCCATAGCGTTCGGGACGGTCCGCCGGACAAAAGAGGATCGCAGGGCCAAAGGGGAAATTAGCCATGAGTGCCACCTTCGCTAGTCTCCAACGAGGCCAGGTGCGCAGCCTTGCTCCACATCAGGCAGGTTCGGGTGGCGGTAGCCACGACCACCCCTTTCTGGTTGCGTCCGGTATGTTTCATCGAGACGATGCCCTGTCCAGGCCGTGACTTTGACTCACGCACCTGTGTGATTTCGGTTTGCGTATAGAGCGTATCGCCATGGAACATTGGGTGCGGAAAATTGACATCGTTGAGACCCAGCTGTCCGATGATAGTGCCTTCGGTAAGCTGCGGCACGGACTGTCCGATCATGGTGCTTAAGGTCAGTAAGGAATTGACCAGTGGCTTTCCGAATGGTTGGGTAGCAGTCCAAGCCGCGTCCAAATGCAGTCCCTGATTGTTCATGGTCATCGTGGTGAACTGAACGTTGTCCGCTTCGGTCAGAGTGCGTCCGGGTTTATGAACATAGATGGCGTCTAACTTCAGCTCGTCCAGATAGAGTCCGCGCTGTTCAATGAGTTCTGGGCC
>DNHA01000348.1:2354-2676 GCA_003486025.1 Micrococcaceae bacterium
GGTTCCACGGTAGCGACCACCTGCTTGGCTTTCACCAGATCCCCGACGACCAGGCCACTCATGCGTACGGTGCCATCGGCCGGTGAGAGCAGCTGATGTTCCATCTTCATCGCTTCGATACTCAGGAGCAATTGACCGGCACTGACCTCCTCGCCGTCGCTGACCTGCACCGAGATCACGGTACCGGGCATGGGGGATTCAACGTGAGGTGAGAAAGTTCCGGACTCTTTAGCCAGGGTGGCTAATTTTGCTTCGAGGATTTCCTGGCGGGTAAGTCGACGGACCGAGCCGCTCCAGCCATCTTCCCAGACGATAAACAGTA
>DNHA01000314.1 GCA_003486025.1 Micrococcaceae bacterium
GGGCCCGGCTCGTGGGCCTCGACGCGTAACGCGTAGGACTCCTCGATAGGGTGACGCACCGGGTACGGGGTAATCGTAAACGGCCCGATGTTCACCGGTTCCAGCGGTGTCCAATGCTTAAAGTCGTAATCCTGGTGCATGGTGTCGCCCTCGGGCAGCCCATAGGCGGTTTCGATGCGATTGGCGGTATCAGCAGGACCGTGCACCAGCATCCGCTCGCGATTCCAGCCGTTCGGATCCCAACGGATCGCCACGTGCATACCGCACAGATCCATGCAGTGATCCGGGTGCAGGTGGGAAATCATGATGCCGTCGAGGTCTTTGATATCGGTGTAGCGCTGCAGTACGCCCAGTGCGCCGGAGCCCAAATCAAGCAAGATCTTCCAGTCACGGGTTCCGTCAAAGGCCGTCACCAGGTAACAGGACGCCGGGGAACTCGGGCCAGGGAATGACCCGGTGCAACCGATAATGGTCAGCTTCATTGCTTACTCGCTTTCGCCGCGGCAATCAGTTCCGGGGTTAGCCTGGTGATCGCACCGGTGGGATAGTGGGCGGCCACATGGTCCACATGGCGCACCTGCAGCACTTCTGGTCCGAGGAACCGGCGAGCCAATACCCCAAAACTATCAGCGTTCCCGGTGGCAAGGAATTCATGACGCGCCGCCAGCTGATCATCACGCATCAATTGGTGGGTCGTCAGCGCGCGGAACGCGTCTTTGGCGGTCTCCTCGGCGCTGGACACCAAGGTGACCGAATCGCCCATCACATAAGAAATCACGCCGGTCAGCAACGGGTAGTGCGTGCAGCCCAAGATGAGCGTGTCTACCCCGGCCGCTTTGAGCGGAGCCAAATACTCTTCGGCCTGCTCCAGCAGTTCGGCACCAGCGGTAATCCCGGACTCCACAAATTCGACAAACCGCGGGCAGGCCACCGCGTGGACCTTCAACGCCGGAGCGGCGGCAAAGGCGTCCTCATAGGCGCGCGAGCCGACCGTAGCCTGGGTACCGATCAGCCCGATCTTCCCGTTTTTGGTCGCCGCCACCGCACGGCGCACCGCAGGCTGGATCACCTCAACCACCGGGATTCCATAGCGCGCGGTATACCGCTCCCGCGCATCGCGCAGCACCGCCGAGGAGGCCGAGTTGCACGCAATCACCAAGAGCTTCACCCCGGCGTCCACCAGCTCATCCATCACACCCAATGCGTTAGCACGCACCTGGGCTATGGGCAGCGGACCGTAGGGCGAATTGGCGGTATCTCCCACGTAGATCAAAGATTCACCGGGCAGCTGATCGATAATGGCACGTGCCACCGTCAGCCCGCCCACCCCGGAGTCAAAAATGCCGATGGGCGTATTAGCTTGTGGCGCGCTGACGGGAGAAGAGGCGAAATAAGAATTCATGGCCTAGCGTTCCGCGCTCATCAATGCCTGCATCAAGGTGTCCTGAACCCAGGAGACCAGGTTGTAAACCAGTCCCAGGTACTCCTCGGAGGTAGTCACCTTCGCGGCGTCCACCAACTGCGAAATCCGCTCCGAATCGGCTTCGCTTTGAATGTTCAGCCTTTCGGCAAGCACCAGCCGCACATCGTTCAGCGCGCGCGCAAAACCTTGGGCCTCGGATACCGAAAGCACCAGCTTCTCGGTCTCCAGCAGCAGCTGAGCGCGGCGTAACAAAGAAATCTTTTCGGCAATCAGATCCGCTTCGGTCAGCCGGCGGAATTCGTCTGCCACCTCCTGGTCCTCCGAAGCATCCGGCAGCAGGCGTTTGACCGCCGCGTCGGAAGGTTCGGGTAGGGTCGCCGATTCCGGGCGCATCCCGGTCAGCGCGTAGAGCGGGTCAAGGTCTTCGGGCAGCTCATGGATCTGCGCACGTTCGTCGAGCACGGTGATCACGTCGCTAAATAGTTCGCGCAATAATTTCCGTTCGGCGCTCGCCAAGGAACCGGTGATGCCGCGTGCACCATTTTTAAAGGCTTTAGCCACAGAGCTTAGGCCTCCTGGGTCATGGTCGCCTGCAAGCCGAAGCCGTGCATCGCATGCACATCGGATTCGATGGCCTCCCGGGAACCGGAACGCACCACACAGAAACCATCGTGGTGCACCTGCAGCATCAGCTGGTCGGCGCGCTCGCGGGTGAACCCGAAGTAGGACTGGAACACGTAGGAAACGTAGTTCATCAGGTTTACCGGGTCATTCCACACGATCAGACGCCAGGCCTTATCCTGCGCCTTGACGGTCTCGGGGTTAGATATTACATCGGGCATAGCGGTCATAATTTCCATTTTACGCCCCAACACCGCGGTACACACGGTGCGTTGTGAATATCACCGCAAGCGTGAGCCGTTATACAGTAAAGGCCGGTCCATTCCTTCTTCGATCAGGAGCACCACATGCTCACCAGCCTTTTCACCGACCACTACGAGCTGACCATGCTGCAGGCGGCCCTCGCCTCCGGCGCGGCCCACCGCCCCTCGGTCTTCGAAGCCTTCGCGCGCCGCCTTCCCGAGGGACGGCGCTACGGCGTGGTTGCCGGCACCGGGCGACTGCTCGAAGGGCTCAAGAACTTCCACTTCGATCAGGCACAGCTGAAGTTCCTCTCGGACACCAAGGTGGTGAACAAGGAAACGCTGAGCTTCCTGGAAAACTTCAAGTTCACCGGTGAGATCACCGGCTACGCCGAAGGCGAGCTGTACTTCCCGAATTCGCCCATTCTCACGGTGCGTTCTACCTTCGCCGAGGCCTGCGTCATTGAAACCTATATCCTCTCGATCCTGAACCATGATTCGGCCATCGCCTCGGCCGCCTCACGGATGATCGCCGCCGCCGGCACCAGGCCGTGCATTGAGATGGGCTCCCGGCGCACCCACGAGGAATCAGCGGTCGCCGCCGCACGTGCTGCGATCATTGCCGGCTTTGATTCCACCTCCAATTTGGAGGCCGGAGC
>DNHA01000144.1 GCA_003486025.1 Micrococcaceae bacterium
CGCAGCCATTGATCTGCGAGACGCGCAGGTTGATCAGTTCGGCGGTTCGATCACTGACACCTGCTGCGCGGTAGGATTTGGCGACTTGGGCGGAGAACTTCCCGATGGAGTTCCACAGCTCGGGGTTGGTCTTGTCGAGAAAAAGCGGGTCTGAAACGGCCATATGTGAACCATACCCGTGGAGTCGCAGATTACGAATGTTCTGCACTCCTTCGAACCAGCGTTTCGGCACCGTTCAATCTACGCAATGTCCACAATGTTTTCCGCTAGCGCCACAACGGCTCCGGCGCTTGTACAATCGTGTGCACCAAGTCCACACGGAGTCCTTGGAATTTCGGACACCGTCATTTGTTCAAGAAACGGGGCAAAGCATGGTGATCGAAACGTGCGGTCATTTGGAGTCGGCTGAGCTAATTCAACTTTGCAATTTTCTTGACGCGAATATTTCCTCTTTGAAATTGACTCCTTGGATCACTGCCGCCTTTGGACTGTTAACTGGCCTGGTCATCTCCTGGATCACCGTCATCGGAAATCGCCACGCTCAAAGTCGAGAACGCCACAATAATGCACAGCGCAAAGCTCTGCTGGACATGCAAGATTTGGCACTTAAACTGCGCAATAGGTGGCACGAGCATTTGGGATATATCCAAGAACATCCGAATGCTGGCGCTCCCTTCTCCGCTCACGAGCAAACCGCTCTACAAGGAGAATTCCAAACGGCGGTGACGAGACTCGACAATTTCTATCTGCGAAAGGTCTATCTGGACTGGGAGGACTACGCGCAAAATCTGTTCAATGGCGCCGATGACCATCAAGACTTTATTGAGGAAAAACTCTGGTCCACGACGTTAGACCGATCGGGCGCAAACATTCGCTGGATGGACGGTTAAGCTACTTTGAGTACCTTTATCAACAGGTCGTGCTCTCTGCCAGCTTCCCGAATTGCTTGCTGCCATTCAGGGCTTCCACCAAGCACTTGGACTCCATCGATGTTGAGCGATTTCAAATCTGCAGCTATCTGTTGCGCGAATCCATCATTGTTCACGACTAGACCGCGTCCGTCGAGCACTATAGGTTCTTGCTCGCTATAGACGATGTCCTTGGTCAGTTTATTTGCCAGATCCCGCGAAACTGCGACGCGTGGAAGTCGAATTGTACTCACTTGCCGTCCTCCAGAATCATTGAGCTATGCGGTGAACTAGTCCCAGCTAATGCTCCAAGTATAGGCCGTTGGCTCAAGAAGCGAATATTTTTCTGCCTCATGTGCATACCAAGGTAAATGCCCTCAGAGCGCACATGCCAAGGGCCCTGCCTCACGTTTTCACGTGTGGCAGGGCCCTTGGTAACTAATGGTTAGTCTTCGTCGGCTGCGAGCTGTCCGCAGGCTCCGTCGATTTCCTTGCCTCGGGTATCGCGCAGGGTGGTCGGCACGCCGAGGCTGTCCAAGCGGCGCACGAACTTGCTGGTGATGTCTTTCTCGCTTCGTGTCCAGACCGATCCCGGAACCGGGTTCAGCGGGATCGGGTTCACGTGGACCCAGCCGCGGCCACGGGCGTTGAGCTTCTTCGCGAGCATTTCTGCACGCCACTCGTGGTCGTTCATGTCCTTGATCAGTGCGTACTCAATGGAGACACGGCGTCCGGTCTTCACGTAGTAGTCGAACGCGGCGTCCAGTGCCTCGTCGACCTTCCACTTCGAATTGACCGGGATCAGTTCATCGCGCAGCTCGTCATCCGGTGCGTGCAGCGACAAGGCGAAGGTTACCGGCACGTTTTCCTCGGCCAGCTTGCGGATGGCAGGAACCAGGCCCACGGTGGAGATGGTGATGCCACGCGCACTCATCCCCAAGCCCTCTGGGGCGTCGGCGACCATGCGGTGCACGGCGTTCATGACGCGCTTGTAGTTGGCCAGTGGCTCGCCCATGCCCATGAACACGATGTTGCCCACGCGCTCGTCCGGGTGCTTCTGTCCGCCCAGACCGCCCTCGGCGATCACGCGGTTGGCCTGGACGATCTGATCCAGGATTTCGGCGGTGGACATGTTGCGGGTCAGCCCGGCCTGGCCGGTGGCGCAGAATGGGCAGTTCATGCCGCAGCCGCACTGCGAAGAGATGCACAGGGTGATGCGGCCCGGGTAGCGCATCAGCACGGATTCGATCAGCGAACCGTCAAACAGGCGCCAGAGGAACTTGATGGTCTTGCCATCGTCGGTTTCCAGGCGCTTGACCTCGGTGAGCAGCTTCGGGAACATCGCCTCGGCGAGTTCCGCGCGGCGCTCCTTGGGAAGATCGCTCATCTTCTCCGGGTCGGTGGTGTAGTGGGTGAAGTAGTGCGTCGACAGCTGCTTGGCGCGGAAGGCGGGCAGGCCCAGTTCCTTCAGCTTGGCCTGGCGCTCGGCCAGGGAGAGGTCGGCCAAGTGCGTTGGCGGCTGGGAGACGCGGCGCTTGGTGGCGAACTGCAGCTCGGGGCGGCCATCGGCGCCCATCTCCTGCTTCCAGCCTTCGGCCGTCGGAACGACCTGAGCGCGGCCTTCGGCCTGGGCTCGGGACTTGGAAATGCGGAGTTGCTGGGCACGCTGCGCGGCGGCCTGCTCGGTGCGCAGGGCCTTACGCTCAACGGCGGAAAGTGTGGTGGAGTCGCTGGAAGTCATTGCTACCTATTGTTTCACGTATCTACTGGATGTTGGCGGTGAGTTTGGGCACGCATCGCCGCGTCGGTCATGGTGAAAATTCTGGCCAGTGAATCATGCAGTTTCCGGTTCGCCAGAATCCGCGGGAACACCGCGTCGCGCGGGCCGCTGAGCCAT
>DNHA01000143.1 GCA_003486025.1 Micrococcaceae bacterium
GAATTTTCGGTGACCACATCGGGGACCAAACCGCCAGCATCGATGGCAGTTCCAGCGCTAATGCGTTCTAAGCTTGCCGACCCAGCGGTCATTGCAGCCTCGGCGAGCGCTTGCGCGTCATAATGCGGGTTCTCCGAAACCGCGAGCAGCAAAGAGTCTTCGAGTCCCAGAGCGCTGGCCAGCGTCTTGGGATGGATGGCCGGCGGGTTTGCTTCGCCCCAGATTTCAGGGCCGCCTTGGGACATTTCAAGTTCTGCAGGTAGTTGCTGAGCTTCCGCTTCAATCAGGTGCTGATAGGAGTTCGAGGTGCGGCGCACCGTTTGAGCGGCGTTGTTGATCAAGATATCCAAGGTTCCCTCGGCAGCAACTCGGTCAGCCAGCGAGATCACTTGGGCGGGGTCGCGTAGATCAATACCAACGATCCGTAGCCGGTGGATCCAATGAGCGGCGTCTTCCACCGCCGCAAAGCGTCGGGCGGCGTCCCGGGGGAAGCGGGTCGTGATGGTTGTATGCGCGCCATCACGTAATAGGCGAAGCGCAATGTGCATACCAATTTTTGCTCGCCCTCCGGTTAGCAGCGCACGTTTGCCACTGAGATCCGCGCGGGCGTCCCGACGTTCCCGGCCTGCTGCCGCGCAGTCGGGACACAGATAGTGGTGGAAAGAATCAACTGTGGTGTACCGCTTTTTACAGATATAGCATCCGCGCGGACGCAGGTACTCCCCCGCGGTAGGTTCTTCGGTGCCGGAACTCAGTTCAAGGCCGAGGGTTTCATCATCCAGGCGTTGCGGGGAGCCCGTGGCAGTCCGTTCAATTGCTGCGCGGTCTGCCGCGGTGATCTCCGCGCGTTTCTGCGACTTCCGGTAACGCTTGGCTGCCTTGAACATGTTGCTCGTGGCACGGCGCACGGCAATATGGCGCTCGTCGTCACTGGGAAGTTGATGCACTGTTCCCAGCACTTTCAGCGCCGTCATCAGTTCGGCGTCAGTGAAGAGGGGTTCGTTGCCAGTCGGTTCGGCCAGGTCTGGATGTTCGCTCATATCGCCATCCATTCTACGTTGGCCTGCCGTTAGCTATTTGTTCCGAGCCAAGTCGCCCAGGGTGGCAATGAGCAGTCGGCGTTCGACCACTTTGATGCGCTCATGCAAGGTTTCTTCGGTGTCCTCATCGAGAACTGCCACGGATTCTTGACGCAGAATCGGGCCGGTGTCCACCCCTGCATCGGCAATATGTACCGTGCACCCGGTGACCTTAACACCGTACGCAAGCGCATCGCGCACTCCGTGCGCACCTGGGAACGATGGAAGCAATGCCGGATGGGTGTTGATGTAGGTCCCGTCAAATGCGTTGATGAACTCTTCGCCCACAATTCGCATGAATCCCGAGGAAACCACATAATCAGGCCGATAGGACTGGCACTTCTGCGTCAATGCGTGGTTCCATTCGGCTCGGTCTTCGTAGTCTTTAAAATTGACCACAAATGTTTCGATGCCAGCAGCTTGGGAACGTTCTACACCGTAGGTCCCATGCTTGTCAGCTCCAACCGCTGCGATCTCTACATCAGCTAATTCTTTGCTGGCGACGGCGTCGATAACCGACTGAAGATTCGAACCAGTTCCGGAGACAAGTACAACAATGCGCATACTAGCCATTCTACGGTTCGCAGTGAGCTCATTTTGCATACCGCACGGCGGGTGAAGTAACAGTGCTCACACAAGCCAATTCACTGCGCCTAGACTGTGCTCAAGAGAAATCAGCAGAGGAGCTTGTCATGACCGAGATCATCCCCGACGGGAAGGACTGGACCTTCGTTCTGGAATCTATCTGCACCCAGTGCCATCACGATGTGCGTGAGGTTTCCCCTGCACAGGTGGTTGAACAACTACCCCAATTCGTAGACCGGTATTTACTTGCTTTGCACCGTCCGCAAGCAAAAGTCCGAACCGACCCTGCGCGCTGGAGTGATCAAGAGTATGTGGTTCACGTTGCCGACATGCTAGTGACGATGACCGAACACCTGAAGCTGATGACCAGCCATGATGATCCCACCTTCCCTGATTGGGATCAGGATCAAGCCGCCGAAAAAGGTCACTACAACGATCAGGATACCGACACAGCCGCCACCCGGTTGCGAACTTCTGCGTCGCTTTACATTCAGAATTTGGCAGCCATTGATCCGAGTGCCTATGACCATCAAGGATTGCGCTCAAATGGCGCGGCATTTACCGTCGCAACCCTAAACCAATACGCCTGGCACGACGTATTGCACCATATGTGGGACTTGCAGGCATAGAGATTTACTAGGTCTTATTTATTTCATCCGATATTTTGGTTCGGTGATTCTCGGTGTTTAGACTTCTAGCTAGGCACTGAAACCGTCACCGATCAAGGAACTGAAAAAAATATGAAGATTCGGCGCGGCACTAGGCTCTTTGCGTTAACACTCACCGGCCTCCTGATGGTTTCCGCGTGTTCCAGCCAGGATTCTAGGGTCGAAGAATCACAGTCTCCACCGTCCGCAGCCGAGCTCATGCCTCGACTCGTTGACGAAATAACCAACAAGGATCAACTTCCCGAAGGATTTGAAGCCAGCGGCAACTACGCCGCTAACTCGCTACGCCACCTTGCCAATTCAGGATATGGAGAGCATTTTGTGGCGGAGGGCGAAGGCGGTGAGCTGTGCCTGCTAACGCTCGCAGCTCCCAAGGAACAAGGTGGCGACCCCGAGATTGCTTCGTCTACGTGCCCACCTGTCCAGCACGTGTTGGACAACGGCATTCTGCTGGAAACCACCGGGGGCGAATCAAGTTTTGATGTTGTCAGCTACTTGCTGCCACCGGATATTTCTGAGCAGAGCGCTACTGACGCGATCAGCGAGCTGGTGCCTGAAAATCACAGCGACCTGCGTCCTCCGGTCGAGATCATCTCCGCGGATTCAGCGGTCTTGCTCGTGATGACTTCGCAAACTTCTCAGCAGCTGGGCGAGTTTCAGCTCCCCCGGGCCAACGGTGATTCGTTGACATTACGCCCGATCC
Organism: Micrococcaceae bacterium; assembly: GCA_003486025.1. Classification (GTDB taxonomy): domain Bacteria; phylum Actinomycetota; class Actinomycetes; order Actinomycetales; family Micrococcaceae; genus Glutamicibacter. The sequence goes on from DNHA01000143.1 coordinate 3,036, forward strand.
GTTAAGGCCTCACCCACAAGCAAGAGCTGTTAGCCTTCCAATACTGGATCGGTTTCAAACAGTGGGGCCACTAGATAGCCAATAGCTGTGCCGAGTCCAATTTGCAGCGCTAGAGCACCGGCCGTGACCCACATATGCGGCCCTAGCTCGGTAAGCCTTCCGATGGCTAAAGAACCCGAGGACAGCCACGAACCGGCTAGGCTCAGCAGCCCTGCAGCGATTCCGGTGAACACTGCTAAGCACAATGTCGAGACGCCAAGCGAAAGAATGTTGAAGGGGATGCGTCGGGCAAACCAATCCTCGAGGTGATTTTCGCCCACGCGAAGGAAGTACCACCCGGCAACGATTCCTGCGAGCACCGGCAACAACAGGAAGAGCCATTGATTTCCTGCCTCACCCGATGGCAATGCGGCGAATAGCGGCATCGAAGGTAGCGGACCCACGGTCGTTTCGAGCGTTGAGAGAGTACTGCCGGTTCCAATGCTGAACCCGCCACCGCTGATCCAAGAAAGTACCCAGAAAACCGCGTTCGGGATAAGTCCGAGCTGCAGTAAGGTGAGCGCGAAGGATCCGATAGGCCCTGGGCGCAGCTCTTGGTAAATATTTGCGACATCTGCCCAGTGCAAACCAACGGTGATGCTCATGAGAATTCCGGAAATGGCTACCGCGGCCATATATCCAATGAACCCTGCCACGATCACGTGCCATACATAGGTTCCGGCCCATCGCCGGTGCGGGGAAATGCGCGATATATGCGCCGCGACGTCTACACCGATCAGCCTGCCCCAAGAGCCTGCTTCACGGCGTGCACCAAAAATCAGCCCGACAAAAGCGATGATCAAAGGGATAAACGTGGCCGATATGAGGTTGGCCTTGGCGTAGGAGTTACTAGCCAAGAATGCGATTCCGGTGCCGATAGCTCCGTAGGTGATAAATGCTCCGGCCAAACCTTGCCAAAGCTGGTCCGTGTAGGAGGCTCTGGCAATGCGCCGGCCGGCACGCCAGCAAAAGATGAAGGGCAACAGGCTCAGGCCCAAGGGCAGCAAGGTGAGCAAGCCCGAAACCGCGCTCGGATCCGCTTCCGGGCCGAGATTCAGCACTTCAAGTGGCACCCCATGGATGAGCAGCCACAGTAACCCGCCAAATTGCAGGATCGTCTCAAAAGAATTTTCGAGGAACCCACCGCTGAAATACACCGCGACCAGAGGCACGGTTAACAGTGCCATGCAGAAAACGATGGACTGTACAATTTCGAATACACCCTGCAGGGCAAGAGGCATCGGCCATCCGTTGCGCAGACGCAACATCACGGCTTTCATGGGTTTCTTTTCGCGGCTCATCATCTTCAATGGTGCCACCATTGGCGTCGCCCGTTGAGAATCGACGCGCAACGGTGGCACTTCACCTCACCGATGCAGGTATCAGTAGCTCGCCGGGGCGGAGCTTTGCGACTCGCCTTTAAAACTGGCTGCGAGTGCCTCGGTAGCCCGGGCCAACAGTGCAACGTCGGCACCGACACCCACATAGTCGGCACCTGCTTCGATGTACTTGCGTGCGCTGGCTTGATCGAAAGCATTAACGCCTGCGTATTTTCCGGCGGACTTTGCGGCCTGAATCGACTTCATTACCCCAGCGACCACGTCAGGGTGGCCTTGTTGTCCAATGACCCCCATGGAGGCGGCAAGATCCGACGGGCCGATGAAGATCCCGTCAATTCCCTCGGTGGCCACGATATCCGCGACATTGCTTACCGCCTCGGCGGATTCGATCTGCACCATCACGGTGATAGTCTCCGCCGCGCGGGTGAGGTAGTCCGGTATGCGGTTCCAGCGGGCCGAACGAGCCAAGGCCGAACCGACACCGCGCACGCCAAGCGGCGGGTAATTGCAGGCCGCTACCGCTGCTGCAGCTTGCTGCGCGTCATTGACCATCGGGATGATCAGTGATTGAACACCAAGATCTAAGAACTGCTTGATAATCACCGGATCATTAACCGGAGGGCGTACTACTGGAATTGTAGGGTAGCCGCGGACCGCCTGAAGCTGTGCAAGCACATTTTGCAGATCATTAGGGGAATGTTCGGCATCAATGAAGAGCCAGTCAAAGCCCGCACCCGCACAGATTTCTGCATTCAGTGCTGAGGCAGAGCAAACCCAAATGCCGGTTAGAGCATGGTCAGCACCGCGCAAGGCGTCTTTCAGTGACGGGTCGGGATCTACTCGAAATGACATGTCACTGTTCCCATCGGCCCGTAGTCGGCAAAGACTGTGTCATTTTCATTGACCCACATAGGTCGGGTGAATGAACCGGCCAAGATGATCTCTCCGGCTTTAAGCTTGTCGCCGTGCGGGGCGATCTTGTTAGCCAGCCAGTACACGCCGGCGGCCGGGTGGTTGAGCACACCCGCGGCTACGCCGGTCTCTTCCACCGTCTGGTTCTTGAAGAGAATTCCCGAGACCCAACGCAGGTCGATTGCATCAGGCTTCATGGGATTTCCGCCCATGACCATTGCACCCATGGCCGCGTTATCGCTAATGGTGTCGACGATGGTACGCCCTTCCATTTCCACCCGTGCATCAAGGATTTCTAAGGCTGGAATGACATATTCGGTGGCTTCGAGAACATCGAAAATATTGGCATTGGGGCCTTCGATATCCTTCTTCAGCTTGAAGGCAAGTTCCATCTCGACGCGTGCACCGGTAAAGTCGGACCATTTAAAACTCGCGCCCGAATCGTAGAGCATGTCATCAAAGATGATCCCGTAATCCGGTTCGGTAATGCCTGTAGCCATCTGCATGGCCCGCGAGGTCAACCCGATCTTGCGTCCTACGAGTTTGCGTCCGGCGGCTTCCGAGCGTTGGCGCCAGAGGTTCTGGACACGGTAAGAATCCTCCACCGTCATCTCTGGGTAGCGCGCAGTCAGTCGCGGAACCGGAGTGCGGGTGGCTCCTGCTTCGACAAGTTCATCGGCAATCGCCGTGATAGTTTCCTCGGATAGCATCGACGGCTACACCTTTCGCTTTCGAGTTACATCTATGTGAGCAACCTGGATGATGTAGCTCACAAGGAATAATGCTAGCGAGCTTCAAGGCTTCTGGCACATCGTACTAACATTCATACCCCTAATATTTAGCGCGGTGCTGCCAAATCCGTGCTTTAGCTTCTGCTTCCTTGCACGCTTGCTAGCAATGCTTCAAAAGGAAGAGTTGTCAGCGGATCGTTGGGATTAGCGGTGTCGCTGACCGATGGTGCAATTGAACGCGTATCACCTAGATCGCTATCTGCCTGCAGGGTTCCCCCCTCGGCAGACAAGGCTAAAACGACTTCGCGAGCTGCGCGGCGGGTTCTTTCGGACAAGGTTCCAGCAAGCCCTTGTCCGCCGAAGTCTTCCGAGGCAGCAAATACAGTGGTTGGCATCACCTGAGTGCGCAAATAGGAGAAGATCGGGCGCATGGCGTAATCAACGGCGAGCTGATGGCGCTGCGAACCGGCTGTTGCGGCCAGCACAACTGGCTTCCCATCCAAGGACCGCGGATCCAGGATATCGATAAATGATTTAAACAGTCCCGACACCGAAGCAGAGAAGACCGGGGTGACGGCCACCAAAACATCCGATGCGACCACCGCATCGATAATCTTCTGCAACTGCGGAGGAGCGAAGCCGGTGAGCATGTTGTTGACAATGTCGTGGGCGTACTCGCGCAGTTCCACGTTGATCACATCAGCTTGGACGCCGACGGAGGCAAGTTCAGTAGCGACGCTTTCGCCAATTTGATGCCCCAGCAGTGAAGTGCTCGAAGGGTTACCCAGACCACCGGTGATGACCACGATTGACTTGCTCATTTTCTGCCCTCAATTCAAATTTATATGCGTATGCATGTAATAACGAGAGTATCGCAGAATCTATTCCAAGATTCCGGAAAGTTTGCGAACTCACATTCGCAGATTTTCAGTATTGTGACGCTCGCCAAGAAATTGATATGATCAAGCTCATGAGCAATGAACAAGCTAAGCCCGTAAATCAGCGCGATATCGAGTCCGGAGTCCGCACCGACTTCCGCAATGCCATGTCATACGGGAGCTACCTGGATCTGGAACGGATTCTTTCCGCACAGCATCCGGTAAGCGTTCCTGAGCACCATGATGAAATGCTGTTCATCATCCAGCACCAAACCAGCGAGCTCTGGCTCAAGTTGATGCTGCATGAGCTGCTCGAAGCGCGCCGGCTGATCGAGGCCGATGACCTGAGCAAGGCGCTCAAATGCCTCGCCCGCGTCAAGCACATTCAGAAAACCCTGACCGAACAATGGTCCGTGCTGGCCACGCTGACGCCACGCGAGTATGCACAGTTCCGCGGGTTCCTAGGCTCATCTTCAGGCTTTCAGTCATTCCAGTACCGGGCGGTGGAATTCATTCTCGGCAACAAGCACGAAGGAATGCTCAAGGTGCATGAGGCAGATCCACAGGCCCACGCGACACTCACACAGCTGCTGCATGAGCCGACACTGTACGACGCGTTCTTAGCTGCACTCTCACGTCAGGGATATAGAATCCCTGCTGAAATCCTCGAACGTGATGTCACTAAACCCTGGGAATACCAAGAATCGCTGCTCCCGGTGTTCAAGGAAATCTATGAGTCCGAAGATACCGCGTGGAACCTCTATCAGGCCTGCGAAGATTTGGTTGATGTCGAAGACAACTTCCAGGCTTGGCGATTCCGCCATATGCGCGTGGTGCAACGAACCATTGGGTTCAAAACTGGTACCGGAGGATCCTCCGGCGTGAGCTTCCTCAAGCGAGCTCTAGATCTGACGTTCTTTCCAGAACTATTTGCGGTGCGCACCGAAATTGGCGCCAACTAGCTCCCTGGCCGCGTTCGCCCTCGATGATTTTGAGTCACGCTCTGGCAGCGCAGCATCGGTGGTGCGAACTATCGCCGGTCTCTATCTTCGCCACCAGAGCGTGCCTATCCCCCGGCCTCGTGCTATCGAGCTGGCCTGCGCGGCAGGAATTTCCTCTCCCGCAGCACAAACAGCTATCTCTCGGCTCATCGACCGTGGACTGCTAGAAACGGTGCAATCGGGCGAGCTGACGGTCACTGCTCCCGCCAAGGCGATGTTTGCCCGTGGCAATAGGCGAATCTTTACGCCACGGAACATGTCGAACGCAGATCACTGGGTGTTAGTTGCCTTCTCCGTGCCTGAGTCACTGCGCGCACTACGCCATCAGCTACGCAAACATTTCATTCAGCTCGGTGGCGGACTCGTCTCGGCAGGCCTTTGGATCTTTCCCGAATACCTTCATGCTGAAGTATTAGAAGTGCTCAATGCGCTCAAGGCGCGAAGGTACGCGACACTTTTTGTTACTCAAACTCCCCAGTACGCCGGAGATGCCCAGCAAGCCGCAGCGCAGTGGTGGGATCTAGCAAAAATTTCGAAGCTGCATCATGCATTCCTTGCAGCTACCGCAGGACTCGACGCAGCCTCAACTGACGAACATATCGCCTACCGAAGCTACGTCACTCTCATCGATGCGTGGCGCGCTATACCTTACCTAGACCCGGGGCTTCCCGAAGCAATGCTTCCTGAGAGCTGGCCCGGACAGGAAAGCCGGCAGCGTTTCTTGGAAATATCAGAATCCTGCAAGCTCAGGGCTCAAAGGTACGCTTCCCTACTATTAGGTCACTAGCTGTTATGTAGGGGACTTGGCTCATGACCAACCTGGGGCGCTGGCACCACATGCCGGGGGCGGTGATAAATAGTCCATTGCAATTCCTGAGACACCGAATGGTGGCGGGACGTAGCTCAGCGCTCCGAAGGTACTGCGCATGGTCCGCAGAATGGGCTTGCGCAGAGGTTCAAGTGGAGCCTTCGTGACAGGTAGGTCAAGCAAGCTTGCGGCGGTCCGCGCCAGCGAAAAACGCACATGTCCAGTTCGCCTTTGGATACGTCGGGCATCCGCTAAGGCGATAATCGCTGCAGCCAACCCATAACCGACCGAATGGTCCAACGCTTGCACCGGCAAAGCTCCCGGCTCTCCACTGACGTCCCGGTAAATTTCGGCTATCCCAGAGGCAGCTTGGACGATACTGTCGAATCCCCGATTAAACGCATAAGGGCCGTCATACCCCCAAGCGCAAAGCTCGCCAATGATGAGGTTCGGATACTTTTCTCGCAGCAAATGCGGACTTAGCCCAAAGGCATCCAACGCGCCTGGCCGGTACCCGAGTAACACAGCATCGGCGCCTGCAAGCAGGTCGTGGACCTCGCGGAGCTGATATACCTCGCGCAGGTCCGCCTCAATGCTTTTCTTGCCGAACCCAGTCGCAATAAATTGACCGGTGAGTTCTGGCATGTGCGGCGGGTCTATCCGGAGCACTTCGGCGCCCCACAACGCCAAGGTCCGCGACGCTGTCGGGCCAGCGATTACGCGCGTAAAGTCTAAGACCCGCAGTCCTCGAAGCGGTTGAACCGGGTCCTCAGAGTACGTCCAGAGCCGCCCTCGGGTCACTTCACTCATCGTGAAGTCCGCCCAGGGGCCACGCGACGCGGATTTTCCCATGTCAGTATTGTTCCACTGCTCGCTTGATCTAACGCGAGTGGCAATCCCGCCACTTCCGGTAATATCTGCCGCCGCATCCTCAGCCGGCCGAGTCAGAAGGTACTGCGATAATTCTTCGGTTGTCTCAAAATGTAGTGCTTGATGCAGAGCCCGCTGATGATGTCCATAGTTAGCATGAGTGCGTATCCACCCATCACGAGTGCGAAAGAACCTGGAGTTCACGCCGAACGACGGTACTTGCCGGCCATCAACGCTCAAATGCTCGGATGAGGCAAAAACGTGAGCGACCCTGTGAGCATCGACCGAGTACTTACCTTCGACATTGACCAATTTATTAATTGCTGCAACGCAAAGTTCGGTAGCCGCCAGTGCCAACCCTTCAACATCCAGCGGGCCACCCCACCAGCGACGCGGTCCATCCCAGTGATGAGCCCGCAGCCCATCAACTAGGTCTGCATCGACAAAATCCATGTCGAGACGCGGCAATTGCCGTGGACCTTCGGTGAACCGATGTGGTGGAAACCGCTTAGGAGGCATTCATCTAGGGTGCCACCGGGAGCCGCGGCAAGCAAGAATCTCTCGGTAGTCAGGCAAGCGAAAGTGCTTTCGCCAGGTAAGCACTTTGAGCCCATGCCATTCCCCAAGCGGGGCAATGACATGGGCTCAATGCGGAAAGCGAAATTAGTTCGCTGGAACGTTCAAGGTCTGTCCGACCATGATCACGTCTGGGTTGGTCAGCTGATCATCATTCAAGACAAACAGGCCACGCCAGTCCTTTACGCCCAAGCTGTCAGCAATCTCTGCCAAGGTATCGCCGGACTTCACGGTGTAGTTCTTACCCGAGTCGGAAACCTTGATATTGAACACTGGCGCCTTTGGAGCGGCTTCGACATGCTTGCCCGCGTTTGGCTGCGCAACCTTCTTGGAGCTGGTGGTGCGCTCCAGCGACTGCGATGGGGCAGCCTTCTGGGTGCTCTGCTGCTTTGGAGCGGCCTTCTGGGTGCTCTGCTGCTTCGGGGCAGCCTGCTGCTTAGGAGCTGCCTGCTTCGGTGCTTGCTGGGTCGAGCTGCCCGAAGGGGAACCACTGATACCTAGCTTTGCGGTACATGCTGGCCATGCACCCCAACCCTGGGCTTTTTGGACCTTGCTTGCAATGCGGATCTGCTCGGCCTTCGAAGCCTGGTGCGCCATACCTGAGCCACCGAAGGCCTTCCAAGTCGAAGCTGAGAACTGCAAACCACCGTAATAACCGTTGCCGGTATTAATGGACCAGTTTCCGCCGGACTCACACTGAGCCAACTTGTCCCAGGTGCTTGCAGCCGAAGCCGGCACGGTCGAAGCGACGACCGCGGTGCTTGCAACTGCTACGGCAGCCAAGGTGGCTCCGCCACGACGAATGATGTTCTTGGTCTTCTGCTGGATCATGATTCTCCAGTGCTCTTCCACGCTCAGGCCTTCCTAGGCCATCCTCGTGCACCGCTCAGCGTCGCATTTCGACTTTTCTGAAGCACTGCCATGGTGAGCGGTTTGGAAGTCCCGGCAGTGCGTGTTTCCCCATAACACAGCGAGTGTTATCGAAACGTTATAAATGACCATAGCGCATGACCCCACACGCAACGCAACTCAGGAACTACCCAGAAAGACCGTACTTACAGGTCAAAACGCTCAAAAGAATTTTTTGGAGAACCCGTTTTTGGATCAGCGCAGGGGGTTCCATACCCCAAAACGTTACGTCCTTCAGGTGGAAATCAGCCATAGAATTGTGATACAAGTTGCATCATTTTCCCAGCTTTCACATAGGCCGCTTGACGCAGGGGATAGCGCGTTACCCAGGAACGAAGACTGTTGTGCAAGCACACCGGCAACTACCTTCAGGGATTTTTACGAGGGCCAAAAATTCGGCCATTGGCTTTCAACTTGAACCCCGCCGCACACTATTTGGGTAGTCTGGAACGCAGAAGAATGAAATGTGATTCTGCAAGCCACTAGACAAAGGGATCAGATGGCACTGAGGGACCGATTCACAAAGCAACGAATGAGCGAAGCGGTGAGTTGTTACCCACGAGCCATGCGTGAGTTCTTCCGTAACGACGGGCTCGACGGTGCAGCTTCGCTTTCTTACTACATGGTGCTTGCAATGTTCCCCGGACTGTTGGCATTAATATCTCTGCTGTCCCTAGTGGGAGCCAGCGAGAGCAGCACGCAGTGGATGTTGGATTTGTTGCAACAGAGCCTCGCGGCAAGTGGACAACAAACTAGCGACTCACAGCAACTTGTGGAAACAGCCGAACAACTCCTTACGGGGCTTGCTGCCTCCACCCAAGGTACTTTCTGGGCCATCCTCATAGGTTCTCTCGGTGCGCTGTGGAGCACCTCCGGTTACGTCACCGCCTTTAGCCGACAAATGAACCGGTTATATGGGGTTCGTGAGGGACGCCCCCAATGGAAACGCCGGCCACAGATGTTCGCCATCACTGTGCTCATCATGATAGTCGCAGTCATTTCACTAGCGTTACTAGTAACTTCTGGTTCCGTTGCACACGGCATTGGAAATATTTTTGGTTTGGGTGACAGCTTTGTATTGATCCTCAACCTTGCTAAACCGCCAGTGCTCTTTGTCATGATTTTATTGGTTCTGGCTTTGCTATATCACTTCACGCCCAACGTTAAACGCCTGAAACTTCGGTGGTTCTCCCCCGGAACTTTCACCGCGCTGATCGTACTGGGCCTATCGGCGGTTGGCTTCGCCGTTTACCTATCCACATTTGCGAGTTACTCAGCTACCTACGGCGCGATTGGTGGCGTCATCGTTCTTGTACTTGCCTGTTGGATCAGTAATATCGCCTTGATCATTGGAGCCTTAGTCGACATTGAGTTCACTCGCCTGCGGCAATTGCGAACTGGAATGGCTTCCGCAGAAGAAGTACAGCTTCCGCTGCGCGATAACACCATGGTGGCTCGTGAACAACTCGCTGTGTATAAGGACTTGGTTCGCGCTCAAGACATCCGGATTAGTCACGGTGGCGATCCTCTGCAGGACATGGAAATTGACCCATCCGAGCGTACCAATCGGAAAGCCAAATGGCTTCCTATTGGCATCGCCGCATCTGCAGCTTGGCTCATTTCACGCCGTCGAATGGCCAAAGAGCTACAACAGCCTCACGATACTTTGAAACCCTAGAAATATTCCGATGGCCCCGAGAAGCATAATGACCAGCAACCACAGGGTGGCAAAAGTTCCGGTTGAACGCGCAATTAAATAGGCGTCGGATTGCTCAATGTCTTGGCGCCGCAAGGTATGCACCGCGAGCAGTTTGAGGAAATCGCGCAATCCTGAGCAAAAGAGAAAACCGCCCAGGAGCAGAGCCAGATAAATGTATGCACTGGATGGCGCAAAGAGAACCACTCCGAGTGCAATAACGGCACTTGCACTGCACACTACAAATGCTGGCCAATTGCGTACGAACACCAGAACGAGCACGAAAAATAAGGCGTAAATCCCTAAAGCCCTGCCGGCATATCCGGTGGCAGTAGCCCAGAGTAATGCAGCGGAGAATAGCAGCGGCGCGGGATACCCGAAGATGCCTGAGATGATAATCGAAGCTTTGCCACGACCTCTACTCACCACTTCTCCAGAGTGATCCCATCCTAAACGGAGCCCGGTGACAAAGCGTCCAGTAAACAGCGCACTGATGACATGCCCCAACTCATGAACCAAAGTTGAATACATTCCAGTGATACGCCAAATCGGGGGCGGAAGAACTAGTCCCAGCACCAAGATTAAAAGTACAACCAACTGTCCGGTAGACAAGTCGACAATCTGCGGTTGCCACAAACGGTCCCATGCGTCGTTGAAGTTTACGGTCATGTCCATTCCCAAAGTCCTTCGCTCGCCGAGTCTCACTATTCTTTCAATCCCCGCAAGTTTCGCTCGGTTGCCACTTCGTCCATGTGGAAACTTCTGGGGATCGTCACAGGTGACGGTCATAGCCTTGAATACATCAATGCAAGCGTTTTAACTATGGAGGTTTCGATGTCTCGTTTGGCTTCTACCGCTGTCGCAGTCACAGGGTTGACCGGCGGTTACGCCACTGGCCGCATCACCAAGAAGCGCCCACTGGCTGCAGTGGTCCTGGCAGCCGCTGGTACTGGAGCATTTTTGCTCTGGAAACAGGATGCTGGAACTGTGAAAGCGACAGCCCTGGTCACGACGTATCTCGTTGCTTTTGGCGCATCGCATCCGCTGTCCAAAAAAATTGGTGCATGGCCAGCGGTTAATTCGGTAGCTGCCGGCGTAGGCGTGCTTTCGTTGGTCTTGGGCGGAGCTAAGAAGAGCCGGTAAGACGGGCCAATGTACCTCAAAGTGTCGGGGTCGAGTGCTACGTTGACTAGGTAAGCATCCAGTCTGCGAAAGGCACCGGCCCCGTGTTCTTCCTAGGTGATCAGTTCGTCTTTTCCGCTAGTGATCTAACAGTCGCCGTCGAGTGCCAGTATCAGTCCTTGTTCCTTCTCGATGTGAGGCTCGGACGTCGCGAAAAGCCTGCGAAGGTCACCGATGAAATGCTTCAACGAACTGCAGAGCTCGGCGACGTTCACGAGCATAAGGTGCTCGCTGAGCTGATCGAAAAGTACGGCGACTACGACCCGCATGGCGGCAAGGGTGTTAAACAGTTCTTGAACCGGCCTGAGATCAATGAAGCAGCACTAAAAACAGCGCACCGCGAAACTATTCAGACCATGCGCCAAGGTGCTGACGTAATTTTTCAAGCCACCTTTTTTGACGGAAACTTCATCGGTTTTGCTGACTTCTTGGTCCGTCAGCCAGATGGCAGTTGGGCCGTGTGGGACACCAAGCTGGCACGCCATGCCAGGGTCTCCGCGTTATTGCAGGTCGCTGCATATGCCGATCAACTTCAGGCAGAAAACATCGATGTGCATCCCCAGACCACGCTAGTCCTAGGTGACGGCACCCATTCGGTGCATCGCATTGACGAGATCTTGCCTGTGTTCCGCGCCCAGCGGCAGCGATTCACCACTCTGGCCAAAAATCATATCGAGTCCAACCGTCAGGCGGAATGGAACTCAGATTCAATTCGTCTATGTGGACGCTGCGATTTCTGCGCCGAGCAGGTCACTGCTACACGCGACGTATTACTAGTAGCCAACATGTCCATGGTGCAGCGTGAAAAATTACGCCGCCAAAGTATCTACACCATTGACCAGCTGGCTGGCCTCACTGCGAAGGAAGGCACATCGCTGGCGCGCACCGTAGATCAAGCACGGATGCAACTGGGTATTGGCGAAATCGACGGAACCGAACATGGCGTCTCGTACCGGGTGAAAACCACCCAAACGATTACTGCCCTGCCCAACCCGGATCAAGGAGATATCTTCTTCGACTTCGAAGGGGATCCGCTTTATCAGGAACCTGTGGATCAGACCTGGGGTCTGGAATATCTTTTTGGCGTCATTGAACATGACACAGGTTCGCCGGTATTCCGTCCATTTTGGGCGCACAGCCGAGCCGAAGAGCGGCAGGCATTCCTCGACTTCATTGAGTACGTTCAACAACGCCGCCAACGATTCCCGCAAATGAAGATCTACCATTACGCTGCCTACGAAAAAAGTGCCTTGCGTAAACTCTCCCAGATCCATATTGCCGGCGAAGAAGAAGTTGACCAATGGCTGCGTGAAAATTTACTGATTGATCTCTATGAGACCGTTCGCAATTCGCTGGTGGTTTCTACCCGGTCTTATTCGATCAAGAAGCTCGAACCCCTGTATATGAAGGAACATCTGCGTTCCGGTGACGTTACCGATGCCGGGGCCTCGGTGGTGGCTTACGCCCAATACATGTCAGCGTTGGATTCTTCGTCAGAGCAACAGGCCGCACAAATTCTCGAATCCATTGCCGATTACAACGAATACGATTGCCTCTCGACACTGCGCCTGCGTGATTGGCTTCTCTCCCTGATCAGCTTCCAGCCCCAGCCCCATCCTGAGGTTGCGCTTTTAGATGAGGTCACAGATGAATACGAACCCACCGAAGAAGAAATACGCCTCCAAGACTATTTAGCTCACCTTCCGCCGAACCAAGTACTGGGCAATGATGACCGAGCTATCGCCATGGTGGCCGCGGCCACCGGGTATAACCGACGGGAAAAGAAGCAATTCTGGTGGGAGCATTTCGACCGCTTGTCCGCGCCCCTTGACGATTGGTCCGACGTGCGTGGAGTGTTCATCGTAGACTCGGCCGAAATTCTCGAAGATTGGCACAAAGCCACGGAGCGTGCTCGCACCCTGACGCGTGTGAGCAAGCTCCATGGAACTCTGGCCGAAGGCTCGCTGCTTAGCCCGGGGTCCGGAGTCTTTGCAATGTACGCCGGCCCCCTGCCCGAGGGCATGGAAGTAGACGAGGATGCATTACGTGGAGGCGCCTTCAACGCGACAGTCGTAGAGGTCGGTGAAGGATGGATCAGTCTGGCAGAAAAGACCAGTGGCAAGATCCCCGAGTATGGGTCCTTCCCAGTGGCGCTGACCCCGGGACAACCCATTGCGACTAAAAGTATCGACGAAGCTCTCACCCGGNNACCCAAATCGCCCAAGAAGTTGGAGCGATAGTTCCTGCGCTGCCTCAACAGCCGGGGATCGATATTCTGCGTCGCGTCCCGCCACGCCTGAAAACTCTTCCGGCACCAGCTGCCCCTTTGCTTGTGGAGGGTAACGCTCAGATATACCCCGCTGTGGTTCAAACCCTTAAGGATCTTGATCACTCATATCTTGCCGTCCAGGGTCCTCCGGGCACCGGAAAGACTTTTGTTGCTTCACATGTAATCCACGCGTTGGTCAATGAAGGATGGAAGATTGGGGTAGTCGCTCAATCCCACGCCGTGGTTGAGAACGTCCTGCGTAAGGCCATCGAGGCTGGGGTGCACCCGGATCAGGTAGCTAAGGAAGTCAAGCATAAAGATCCAGTTCCGTGGACCGGCATAAGTCCCGCCTCACTCGATGAGGCTTTGAGTTCTCCGGATGGTGCCTTGCTCGGTGGCACGTCGTGGACCATGACCGGCAAGCGAATACCCGCTGGAAGTTTAGATCTGCTCGTTATCGACGAGGCCGGACAGTTTTCCTTGGCCAATACCCTGGCGGTCTCGCGAGCAGCCCGAAACCTGTTACTGCTCGGTGATCCACAGCAGTTACCGCAGGTAACCCAAGGGACGCACCCGCAGCCGGTAGATGAGTCGGCTTTGGGCTGGCTCTCCGAGGGCCGTGCGGTCCTCCCTGAAGAGTTGGGATATTTCCTGGCAACCTCATGGCGGATGCATCCAGAACTATGCCGAAAAGTTTCGGCACTGAGCTACGATCACAAGTTGTTTTCCGCACCAGCCGCCGGGCACCGTGAGCTTGACCAATCGCATCCAGGCGTTGAAACTCATTTTGTGCACCACCAAGGCAATACGACCAGCAGCATCGAAGAAGCTACCGCCATTGCGGAACTTGTCCGGGAACAGCTAGGCAAAACCTGGAATCCTGGTAGCGGGCAACAGATCCGGGAGCTGGCCCCGCGCGATATTCTCGTCGTGGCGGCCTACAACGCACAAGTAAATTTGGTGCGTGAAGTGCTTGAGACCGAAAATCTTTCTGAGGTGCGAGTCGGCACGGTGGATAAATTCCAAGGCCAGGAAGCCCCGGTAGTGCTGGTGACCATGGCGTGTTCCAGCGCCCAGGACGCGTCCCGAGGCATCGAGTTCTTGCTCAACCGAAACCGTATCAACGTGGCCATCTCGCGCGGTCAATGGAAGGCAGTGATTGTGCGCAGCGAAGGATTGACGGATTTCCTTCCCTCAAATCCTGCGGCGCTTTCACAGCTAGGCGCATTTATGGCCCTTTAGCCAATACCCACGAACCGACCCTGCTCACTGGCTAACGTGCTGGGTCGATCACTTTTTCAACGTTGAAGAAACTATCCAACACCGGACGGTCTCCACGTTGTTCTTTGGCGAACTGCAAACCATCAATGTTGATTCGCATTTGCCGCTGATAGTCATCTCGTTGTTGCATCCAAGCAGTTATGGTCCCATCAACTCCGTAGAAATACTTGAACCCTTCTTCTTTCAGCAGCTTGTATTTAGCCCCGGAATAAGATCCGGTACGCGCAATATCTGAACCGAAGGGGTAAATAAACTGATCTGTCTTGCCTATGATCGGTTCAACTTCGTCTTTCCACAGCTTCATATCCCGTTTAAAACGCCCGAGGTCAACTGTGCCCGTCGCAATGTGCCCCCAAGAATGTGAAGCAAAGACCCAACCTTCTTCTTTCATTGCGTTGGCGATCTTGGTTGCAGTTTCGCGATCCTTCTTAAGATTTTTGTGATCAGGATACTGGCTTGGCGAGGTGCGGTAACCGAAAACTCCGTTGTATCCAGTCATAGCGATAATTCCGCGAGCATCTCGATAGGAAAAGTCAGGATGGTCAGTAACGAAGTCATCTAGGATCGTGGTCACGTCGTAGGCACCAACGTGTTTTTCCCCGGAAGAATCTTCATATTCGTTACGGACTTTGCCCTTCTTGTCCAAAATCAACCGGTCGGCGAATCCATCACCCTGCATATATTCGTAATAGCTCAAATCATCGAGCGATAGCACGATCGGCTTCTTCCCTTCCGGAAGCATGATCTTTCGGTAACTCATGTTCTTCTTCTTATCCAAGCCTGCAAAATCAGCCGGATTCACCAGAACAAAGTCACGGCTGTAAAGCTCGTCAAGGATGGCTTCGAATTCTTTTTCCGTCACCATGTAATCTTTGTAGCCCTGATCAGTGCTTTCATTGTCAAAGGCGCGCTTTGGATCAACTACTAATGAGTGGAAGAACAAATGCGGGATTTGATCCGGATGTTCCCACGCCTTCGCATCCTTCTTTTCGGTTTCTAGACCGCGGACAAGATCGTTAAGTTTTTTGCTCGGGTCATTTTTGGCAAGCGTGATTGCCTGGTCATAGTCATAACCGTCTGCCAGCTTATTGATCTGTGCCAAAATGCCTTGTTCGCGTTTCGCTTCCGCTTCGGCCTTCTGTGAGGCCTCGGCCTCCTGAGATGCACTGTTCACTGAAACTTCAGGGTCGCTTTGGTCACTACATCCGGTTAAGGCCAAGATGGTTGCAGCCACTACCGCGATCTTGATGAGTTTCACTGTGCGCCCCTCCCCGGACGGTGATGATCCCCGTGGATCGATGATTTATCCATGCCATCACCTTGTTTTTGACCTTACACACTCTTCTCACAGCATTGAACCCTGTGACGTGAATCCTGGCACAACAACTTGATTACAATTTTGATGCAGAAATTCTCACATGAACCTTCAGGCTCAATGGCTTAGAATTAGTAGGTTAGGCGTCGAAAGATCAAGGATGTACATGCAGCCCTCGCATCGCGCGAATAGCTTGTGGCTTCAGTCCCAGCAGTTCAAGAGTTCGGCATCATATCGGCTTCTCACCGCGCAGCCTTGGGCCGTAGCCTTTATCCGCTCGGAATTTACTGCAGACAAGCCACGTGTCGCCATGGAGCTTTTCCATGCTTCGTTGGACTCGTTTCTGAAATTAGCTCGTACCAGTGATGAACAGATACCGCAGACTTACTCTGCCCAAGATTTCGCGGAGTCATGGGTTAAACAAGGGATCTTGACTCGTCCCTTGATTGACGGGCATTTTGTGTATGAGCCAAGTGCCCAGACATTACGAACATTGCGCTTCTTGGCGGACTTTTCTACCGATGACTCGCATCTGAACTCCTCGCGACTGAACACGTTGTTGTCTTCGCTGGAATCCTTGGCGCACGAGACAGATCCAGACCCGCAAGCGAGAATCCGGGCTTTAGAATCGCAGATCGCCCTACGCCAGGCACAGATTGATGAGTTGCGCACCGGGGATGCCCCAGCCGTGTTGTCTCGGGCCACCGCCCTTTCGGCTGCACGATCTGTCCTTGATTTGGCTTCTAGCCTTCCGGCAGATTTCCGTCGTATGCGCGATGGCGTTCAGGAGATGCTGTACTCCTTACGTGAAGATATCTTGGATGCGTCCACTGCTAAGGGTGTAGCCATCGGCCAGGTGCTGGAAGCCGACCGGCAACTTCGCTCAACCTCAGAAGGCGAAACCTTCCGCGGATTCACCGAGTTCCTCAACTCTCCGGATGCACAACAACGGTTCCGTGCCGTGCTCTCCGAAGTACTTGAGCGAGATTTTGTTGACGACCTCGATACTCCGGAACGTCAGATTCTGACTAATTTGTTGCGTGAACTACGCCGCCAGGCGGCTGAAGTTCATACCTCCTACGGCAAACTCTCCGAATCTTTGCATGCCTTCGTGCAATCAGAGGATTATCAACAGGCACAATTACTACGCCACGCGGTACGTAACGCGGAGACTGCGATCATGAAGTCCGTGACGCTCAAACCGCGAAGTGGTTTGGCCCCGCTTGAGTTATTCGCTCCACAATTCATGACCCTGGCGGGACTCGGAATATTTGACCCCTCCGAGCATGTGGCCCCGCCGCCATTGGCCTCGGCACCTGGATACAGCGTCTCCGATATCGTGCGCACCCCGTCGACTCCTAAAGCGGATATGCCATTCCTGCGCGAAGCGGTCACCGAGCAACTTGATGCTAGCCCGCACGAACAAGTACCGCTGGACACGCTGTTCCACGTTTTGCCTCAGACCCATCGCCATTTGAATACGGTGCGAGCCTTGATCGAGATTGGCCGCACGAATGGCGAATCGATGAGCGAAACACAGACGATGACCCTCAACTTCAGACAGGTTGACGGCTCCGAACGCACCGCTATTCTGCCCGCTTTGACCTTTACCAAGGAGCCGCTATGACCAGCACCAGCTCGTACGCTGCACCCATCACCGATCCGCTCTTTGACGGGGATCTCGGGAATTTCTCCTTAGAGCTACGTCAGCTGCTAGTGCGTCTATTGCGTGGCCCGTATCTGGATGGGTCAGTCGATCCGGCTGCCTGGCAGTTGCTGCTGGACCAGCAACAGGTCGTCAGCGCTTATGTTTCGGAAATCTTCCTCTCGGTTACCTTGGATACAGACCGAAAAATCGCGATGCTCACCCCGGCGCAGATCGATCATGTGCATACCACCCCGATCGCCCCACGCCGCGCGCTCAAACGAGACGAAACACTGCTGGCACTGCGTCTGCGTCTGTTATTGGAACAGCATTCTGGTACCGGCAGTGACGCTGTCCTTTCCCGGAATGCACTGCATGAAATTTTGGCTGAGCACCGAAGCGCCTCAGACCGTGATGATAAGCGTTTTGCTGAATCTTGCGATGCCGCGATAGCTCGCCTCAGCGCCTTGCGTTTGCTGACCGGCACCGAACTGGCCGACGAATTCCGCATTTCCCCAGCACTGGCAATGGCACTTCCTATTACACGGATCGAAGATATCCCCCGATACATTGCCGCGATGGATGCCAATGAATCAACTCTGAATCTGCTTGCTGAAGGCACCGATGAGCTGTCCTTAGACTCGACCGAACTGGTTCAGGAGTAATCCATGAGTATTGAAATGACACTCCCGCTCGGTGGAGCGACTAATCCCGGACAGCATCGACTATCGCGGATTCAAATCGTTAACTGGGGCACTTTTCACGGCCTACACGATCTGGCCATCGACCGAGCCGGAACTCTGGTGACCGGTCATCCAGGCGTGGGTAAATCCACCTTGTTTGATGCCATGGGACACGTATTCTTCGCAACCCCGAAACTCAACGAGTCAGCCAACGACGCTACAGCGCGGGCTGACCGTCGAACAACTTTCTCCTACCTGCGTGGACGCAAGTTCAAGACCAGCACGGGTACCGTTTATCAACGCCCCGGCGCCACGTGGAGCGCGATCTTGTTGGGTTACGAGGACGGTCTAGGCAATACAGTGAGCCTTGGTGCCGTCTTCGACCTACCTGACGCTGGTCTGGAAAACCAGGTCTCCAAGCATTATCTGCTTTCCGAGTCCTCGCTAGATATTGCGGAACTGGAACACCACGGTCCTCGACGTTTTACTGTCTCCTCGTTGTCTAAAGCTTTGGAACCTACCGAAGCATTCGACACTCATAAGGCTTTTATCGAACGTGTGCGCCGTCGCCTAGGTGTTGAAAGCGAGAAGGCTTTTGCTCTGTTAAGGACTTTGCAAAATGGTAAGGGCATGGCCAAGGGCGTTAACCAGTTCTTCCGCCACGAAGTCCTAGAAGAACCCACCACGTTAAAAGCGGCCGCCGCCGCGGTCGAAGACTTCGCGCATCTGCGCGGCATCTATCGCCAGTTGGATACTGCACGCGCGCAACGCGATGTCTTGGCGCAGGTTCCGGGACAAGAGAAAACCTATCGCACTTTGGCCGAACGCATCGGCGCAACCGAGCAGTTGCTCAACAACGACATGCAGGAGCTTGAAACAAAGGTTCGTCACCACCTATTGCGCAACGACATGTCGCGTCATCAGGACGAGTTGTCACAGCTTAGGGACCAAGAACAAGATCTCGTGGAGCGCAAGAGCCAGACCGAAGACCAGCTCCGGTCCCTTGAAGCGGCTCATGATTCCGCTGGTTCGGCCTCTTTGATGCTTTTAGAACGTGAGGCCGATTCGGCCCGCAAAGCGCTGTCAGAGAAAGAATCGGCATTGCGCGCGCTACAGGAACAGGTGACCGAAGCAGGCCTGAATTTTGAATTCAGCGCCACCGGACTTGATGAGTTGCGTGCCAACGCTACCCGGACCATGCAGCAGCTTGCCGCCATTACCAAGGACGCGCAAACAGTCGAATACGAGGCCATGGCTTCGCTGATGTCGCTGCGCAAACGAGCAGAGACCCTGGACGAACAGATTCGTTCCTATCAACGTCGTGGTACCAATATCGATGATCGTTCGGTTGCAGCCCGCCGCGCGATCGCTTCGGCCTGCTCGCTGAGCGAAGATCAGCTTCCGTTCGCTGGCGAATTGATGGATGTCGCAGCAGATTCCACTATTTGGAGATTAGCTGCGGAAAAGGCCTTGCAGTCTTTGGCCCGGACGATTTTAGTTCCCGGCGAACTCCTGAACCAAGTCACGCACGCTATTGATGAGCTCGATGGGTTGGGGCGAGTTCGTTGGGCTGACATTTCCGTCACCCCTCGGCAAACCGAAGCCGGACCAGCCGATCTAGTAGCTAAGCTCGATTTTTCTTCCGGTGAAGCCGGTAGGTGGTTGCGCGCCAAGATCACCGCCGATTATCCGTTGGTTTGCGTCAAGAATGATGCAGCAATGCACGTCCATCCCAAAGCCATCACTCCTGCAGGAACAATCAAAACTGGCTCTGGCAGCTTTGAACGCGATACCCGCAATCTTCCGGCTTCGGACTACCTGCTCGGTTTCACCAATGAATCCAAAATCTTAGAACTCCAGAATAAAGCTGTACTCCTTCAGGAGAAGATCCAGAAAGCACACCAGTCGGCGGATGAACGTACCGCGGCGAAAAACAAGGTGCTCGCTAAGTCCCAGAGTTTGGCAGCTATCGTCGCGGACGAACGTAATTTTGCCCAGCTCGATGCCTCACCCGCCTTGGAAACACTTCGCCGCAGTGAGCAGAAGCTCGGTGATGCGTTAGCACTTTCGGGAGATTCTTCACAGATCCGGCAACAGATTGAAAGCGCCAAGGCGACGTCGGATCAGTTAGTTGGCGATCTCGCGCTAGTCCGTTCGCGGGTTGGCGATTTGGAACGTCAGATAGACCGAGCCAAGCAGGTATTCGCATCCATCAATGCCGTAGAAACTACCAGCGACTGGGTCCAATCAGCGCCTAGCTTCTTACGCGAACATGCAATTCTTGGTCCGATCCTGCGCCAAGTTGCCGCAGGTGAATGCCCGCCAGCAGAGGCCATCGCAGAGGCCTTCGCGGAAGTAAAGATCCAGCTCGGCGGCCAGCTCAATGAGCTCAGCTCGCAACGCCATGAAGTCGGCGGGGCATTGAGCGAAACTTTTAAACGGTTCGCCCGTGAATTCGGAACTTCCCACGCTCAAACGCATGGTACGAGCCCGGAGGCGGCGGAACACTACGCCAGCCTGCACGGGCAGATCGTCGCGGACGGGTTACCGCACCACGAGGCACAGTTCCGCGAATACTTCGCGAATCGTTCCTACGAGCGTTTCAGTGATTTATTGCAGTTGCTCGATGAGGAACGCCGGATGATATCCGAGCGTATCAAGCCGTTGAACCAGATTCTTGCTGACGTCACCTTCGAACACGGTTCAATTCTGCGCCTGGAGGTTGAAAACTCCATACCTGTCGAGGCAGGGACGTTCCGCAAGGAATTGAAGGCAGCTCTCTACGATGCTTACACGACGAAGGAAGAACGCACGTTGGCGAAGTCCTATCAGGCTCTTGAGTCGTTGGTTTCCGCGCTGAGCGACCCTGGACTCAACGCATGGCGTTCAACAGTCTTGGACGTTCGGCAACACGTGGTGATTAGCTGCAACGAACACAAACCGAACGGTGAAATCGAAACCGGGTTGGAACCGGGAACGCTTTCCGGTGGTGAGGGGCAACGCTTCACTTCCTTCATTATGGGCGCTGCCTTGGCTTATCAGTTGGGTTTCGCCTCGGCTGGTTTCACGTCCTATGGCACGGTAATGATCGATGAGGCCTTCATACAGGCAAACTCCGAATACGCCGCGGCCGGCATACGCGCCCTGCAAGAGTTCGGTTTTCATCTGGTGCTTGCGGCACCAGAAGACAAGATTGATTTGAGCCGTCATTTGGGTTCTATCACCGACATCATCAAGCATCCTGGTTCTAACATCTCTGGTTTTGTCACCACCGGACGGTCCCCCGCCATGGCGACAAGCATTACCTTGCGTAATTAGCCAGGCCGAAAAGGGAGGCAACGCAGTATTTGCGTTGCCTCCCTTTTCCTGACTATGCCAGGTGCTCAGGTGCGTTCTCTGAAATCAGAGAAATTCGAAGGCCTAGATCATCAGATGCTTCGAGTCGAACCTGCCAATATTCCACTGTGGCAAGAACCAGCGTGCACGAGTAGCCTTATCCGTCGGCGGAGGGCCGAACGAATTGAATTGCGACTCATCCGGCCCCGTTGGTGGATAGTTATTATTCGGTGGCCAGCCCCTCCACTGGTGAAAGTTTCGCTGCTCGACGCCCCGGAGTAATCGAGGCAAGCAACGCCGCAACCAAGCTCACAGCGAGAACTGCTGCCAGCTGAGCCCACGGGATTTCGTACTGCATACTTCCTAGACTGGATAGGGCCGAGTGCGCACCGAGCAGGCCGTAGACGGCTCCCAAGATCAATCCCAATAATGCAGCAACTCCACCGATGAGTACTGCCTCGGTAGCGAGCATGGAACGCAGCTGCTTCTTTTTCAGACCCAGTGCCCGGAGGAGCGCGTTTTCGCGTGTTCGTTCAAGTACCGAAAGACTCAGCGTGTTGGCCACGCCAATCAGCGCGATGAGCACGGCTACCGCCAGTAGTCCCGAGACAATCATCAGCA
The DNA here is from genome assembly GCA_003486025.1 of Micrococcaceae bacterium. Taxonomy (GTDB): domain Bacteria; phylum Actinomycetota; class Actinomycetes; order Actinomycetales; family Micrococcaceae; genus Glutamicibacter. Next base: position 25,128 of record DNHA01000143.1, read on the forward strand.
ACACATCGATAACCTGGGAGAACATGAATTTTTCCATGACGCCTCCGCTGACCCGAGAGTTTTCGACATTAGCGACGTCGGCGATGGTTTCCACCAGCGCACTAATTTCCGTGTTGGACAGCGATGGATCTACTTTGATGGCCACCCCGGACATTCCGTCTTTGTCTGAAATTCCCAGATTCTTTGCTGTGGCTGAGGTCAAGGTATTTTCGACGAAACTGGCCGAGGTAGTTTTCAGTTTCACTTCATTGCCGTTCACTTCGGCAAACTTTGATTCGTTCTGCCACCAAGTGGAGAGCAGTTCGCCATCCGCCGGAACGATCTTCTGATCAAGCACCACCGCTGAGTATGACTGCGGCTCAACGATCATTGCGTATTCTTCGCTCGTCGAACCATTGAGGAAGTCGATATTGACTGTGCGCATTTGGTACGCAGCGGTGTGTTCAATACCTTCGACGCTGGCGAGCTTAGCTGCCAACTCATCACTGTTTTTTGTGTCTTGCTGTACCTGCAAATCAATAGGGTATTCACCGCTGATGCTGCCGTTGAGTGTGGCTTTTGCGCTCTGTCCACCGACCATGATCATCGACACCAGGGTGACTCCGATCAACAATGCGGTGGCAGTCGCGGTGGTTCGTCCAGGGTTTCGAACCGCGTTAAGCGAGGCTAGTTTTCCGGCTACTGAACGCCCAGCTAACAGCTTGCCCACGCCGAAGACCGTGGCAGGGACAAACAGTGAGGCAAGCATGAGGATGCCTGGGAAGGAAAGCAGTCCACCGCCAAAAGCGATGAGCAGGTTGCCTTGGAATGCGCCGAAGCCCAAGAGTACCGCCCCGGCCAAGGTAAGCAACGCCCCAAAGATTATTCGAACTAGCCCCGCACGATTCTTCACGCTCGCCGCATCGAATGGCCGCAACGCCGCAAGCGGTGCCAGACCCATGGCGCGGCGCGCAGGTACCCATGCGGCCAGCACCGTCATGAGGATTGCGACCACGAGCGGAACGATAATACCGCGTGCGTCCAAGGCTAACGTGGCGTAGGACATTTCCGGCACGAAGCTGCGCAATAACTGGATCAACCCAGCCATGAGCGCAATGGCCATCGCCATGCCGATTACCGAAGCAATGATGCCAATCAGCAACGCCTCGATCAGTACCGACTTTCGAATCTGCGCACGTTTGGCGCCGAGAGTGCGAAGCAGTGCGAGCTCACGGGTGCGCTGAGCGATAACTACCGAGAATGTATTCATGACGACTAACCCGGTGACTACCAAGGCCACCAAGGCAAAGACCAGGAGGATGATGGTCAGCTGATCGGTTCCACCGGTCATGCTCGCCACATCTTTTAGCACCTGCTCGTCGGCGGTATTGACCACCACGTCTGCCATGCCCTTGCCACTGAAATACTGTGCGATCGCAGCTTTCGTCTGAGCGATGTCCCCCTTCGAGTCGATCATGAGCAGGTTCATTGCAAAATCTTTGCCTGCCAGCCGCTCCCAGGCGCTTTCTTCCATGGCTAGCTGCGCATAGGAAGAAAACATTGGATCGGTGGTGGTCTCAACGATCCCCACCACTTTCAGTTCACGTGTCTTATTCGACTCGTCCATCGCGTTGACCGCAACGGTATCGGAGATCGAGACACCCATTTGCTCTGCATGTTTCTTATCGAGAACCACTTCCTCCGCTCCCAGCGGAGCGCGGCCTTCAAGCATCGTCATACCAGAAAGTTTGTGCTCGGCGGAGATCGGCTGCATCATCACGCTGTAGCTGTTTTCCCCGGTGTGGAGGTTCGCGCTGAAGAAACCGTTGCCGTAGACCCCGGAGGTATCCGGAAGTTTACGCACCTCACGGACCACGTCCATGGTCAGGTTGGACGTCTCTGCATCTGCAGGCGTCAATTTCCAATCGACGGAGGCGACTAAATCGGCGTTTTTGTAGGCGTCGCCGACGCTGTTTTTAAGTGTTGCGCGAGTGGAGGAATCTACCGCGAGCGTAGCACCGAGGAATGCGGTGCCAATGGCTACTGCGAGAAGCACAGCGATATATCGCCGAGCATAGGTTTTGATGTTGGCTAAAGCTACCTGAAGCATGGTCCTACTCCGCTAGGGAGGCGAGTGCCTCGGTGACGCTGGCGACGGTGGGGTTCTCCAGAGAACCGACGAGGGTTCCGTCCTTCATGAGCAACACGGTGTCTGCGTAAGATGCCGCTGCCGGGTCGTGGGTCACCATAATGATGGTTTGCCCCATTTCGCGGGTCGAGGTACGCATCAATGAGAGCACTTCCGCACCGGTCCGGGAATCCAGATTTCCGGTGGGTTCGTCGCCAAAGACTACCTCTGGGCGAGTGAGGAGGGCCCGGGCCACTGCTACACGTTGTTGCTGACCGCCGGACAGCTCATGTGGTTTGTGCGTGAGACGGTCTCGCAGGCCCAGCGCATCGATGACCAGATTGAACCATGAGAGGTCGTGCTTTTTGCCGGCTAGGGACAAGGGAAGCAGAATGTTGTCTTTGGCATTAAGCGTGGGAACCAGGTTGAAGGACTGGAAGACGAAGCCGATCTGTTCACGGCGCATGGTGGTTAACTGATCATCGTTTAGCTCGGTGAGGTTCTTGCCGCCAATGATAATTTCTCCAGCGTCAGCGTTGTCCAAACCTGCCAGGCAATGCATCAAGGTCGACTTACCGGAACCTGAGGGGCCCATGATTGCAGTAAAGCGTGAACGAGCGAATGCCACGTCAACTCCGCGTAGCGCCTCTACTCGTGTGCTCTCGTGTCCGTAGGTTTTGCTGAGTCCTCGCGCTTGAACTGCGTAGTCGGTTACTTGGTGCGTTTCTGTTGTCATGCCTCAATTATATAAATCACCTAGCCAATTCAGGATCGGCCGGAAGGTCTGCATCCTCGGCAGGCAAATCATACCCAGGGATGAGAACACATGATTTTAGCTCTATATCTAGTTCTCCCGGCGCTAGCACTGCGAATGATATGACGAGTCTCGATGGCTTTTGGGTTCAATTTGGAAAGTTGAGTGCTCAATGCTTACCTCAAAATGGTCGGCAACGCACTGCTGCAGATCGCGCAATAGCTGGCCCGTAGCGCCGGCGGTGAACATCCGGTCTTCAGCAACTATATGTGCGGTCAGTACCGGTAGGTTTGAGGCGATCTGGCTAGCATGGAGGTCGTGGACCGCGATCACTCCACTTTGCTGTTCCAAGTGGGCCCGGACAGCTTCCAGATCCAACCCTCGCGGGGTTGATTCAAGCAAAATATGTGTGGTCTCGCCCAGTAGTTTGACCGCCCGTGGCACGATCAATGCTGCGATGACTATCGCGGCGACCGAGTCGGCACTCGTCCAACCAGTGAAGTGGATGACCAGCGCGGCAATAATGACTGCAACCGAACCCAACGCATCGTTGAGTACTTCAAGAAACGCTGCACGCATATTCAGATTGGCTTCGCGTCCACCAGAGATGATCCACATGGCAATGAGGTTTCCGGCCAACCCGATGATGCCGAAGATGAGCAACCCGTCTGCGTGCACTTGTGCCGGTATAAAAAGCCGTCGCACCGCGTCGACCGCTGCGTAGATTCCGACAGCGAGCAGCAGCGCAGACTGCAAGGTCGCAGAGAGCACCTCGGCTCGACGGAATCCCCAAGTGCGTTTGAGAGTTGGTTTTCGCAAGACAAGGTTTGCCGCGGTCAAGGCAAGCAAGAGCCCGAATGAGTCGGTCAGCATATGCGCCGCATCAACTAGCAAGGCCAGCGAATTTGTCAGCAACGCGCCGACCACCTCGGCGACCAGAATGGTTGCGGTAATGACGAACGCCCAGGTAAGTCTAGTGCGGTTCACCGCGGAGTGGTCATGGCTATGCCCGTGTCCAGAACCGTGATCGTGATCGTGATTGCGATCGTGTGCCATGGTTAGGCCTCCTCTGGCTGATTCGGGTGCTCTTCATGCCAATGGTGCTCGCTGGCGGTGACGCTTGCCAATGCCACCGCTTGGGTGAGGATCAAGGACAGTTGCGCGCTTTCTGTTCGTGAATAAAGGCTGGCCCTTCCTTGAATGCGCACAGAGACCAAATCGCTTTCGCGCAGACAAGCTAAATGCGCGCTGACGGTGCTTTGAGCCAGACCAAGGTGTTCGGTGAGCTCTTTGACTTTGTGCTCACCGGTTACCAGGTGCTCCAGGATGAGCAGCCGAGTCGGGTCGGCCAGCGCATGGAATAGCGCAGCCATTTTCTTGAGCTGCGTAGTCTGATCCGCGGTATCGTCAACTGACATTATCATCGCCATATGACGATGATACCTAGATTGCCTGCCTTAAGCGATCCCCATGACGCCATCTCATACAGCCCGAAAGTGGCATGATGAAAAGATGAGTGAAGATCTAGTCATTGGCGCAGATGGTCTGGCACGCCCGTATTGGGCTTCGACCAATGCAATGCTCCGCGATTATTACGACTCCGAGTGGGGCATGCCAGTCACCGAAGAACAGGCACTCTTCGAACGCCTCAGTTTAGAAGGGTTCCAGTCGGGTTTGTCTTGGTCGACAATTCTGGCCAAACGTGAAAATTTTCGCGCCGCTTTTTGCGACTTCGACCCGCAATTGGTTGCCAGCTTTACCGAGCACGACTATCAGCGGCTCATGAACGATTCTGGCATCGTGCGAAACAAACTCAAGATCCGCGCCACCATCAATAATGCCCAGGCAACACTCGATTTACGCGCCACTGGAGGCCTGTCCGCATTCATCTGGTCTTTTAAACCCCAGTTCACCCCCGAGCCGACAACCTATGCCGAAATCCCGACTCAAAGCAATGAGTCAAAAGCATTAGCCAAAGCATTAAAGAAACGTGGCTTTAAATTTGTCGGTCCCACAACCATGTACGCCCTCATGGAAGCAGTGGGCATAGTCGATACCCATCTAGTCGGCTCGCATCGGCGTGGATCCTCTGGAATATGGGCGGCATAGATGATTTTCATGTTACCGGTGTCAGGGGTACTGGATATCGCGCAGACACTCTCGGTTCTCAAGTTACATTCGTTGGCAAATCAAGAGATATTAGATTTTCGCGAGGCGAGCATCACACGGGTACTACGCCTTGGCGATGAATACCATGCAACCAAGCTATGGCTCAGCCCCACCGAGGTAACCGTTGAGACGCAGACCCCGCAGAGGTTAAAAAGTAAGCTTGTACAAATTATCAACAGCTGGTTGGGATTGCCTCAGGACCACCGGCAAGGCTACGCGAAACTGGAATCTCTCGACATACTGAAGCCTGCAGTGCAAAGTTTCCCGAACCTGCGGCTCATCGGTTATCCAGATCTATTTGAGGCTCTGATGACTACTGTTCTGGGGCAGCAAATATCCACTAGTGCAGCCCGCACCTTGGCAACTCGCTATGTCCAAGCGCTCGGTCAACTTCACGAATGCGGGCTCCACGCATTTCCTGATGCGCTGAGCACCTCCGAAAAAACGGCCGAGGAACTGCAACAAATAATCCGGTGCCCGTTATCCCGTGCACAAACCGTACAACGCGTTGCTCAATGGCATGTCCACACTGGGCAATATTTGGCCGAAAGACCGGAGGATTTCCTAGACGCTTTACAGGCGCTGAAAGGAGTCGGTCCTTGGACCCGTGATTACGTGGCATTGCGCGGCTTGAGGCAGCAAACCATCTTTCTGCGGACGGATCTAGTGGTCAAACGGGCATTGACCGCGCTAGGGGTCAAGCAAACCGACACACTCCAAATCCCTGACGGCGCCGGATCGCTAGCCACTGTTTTACTTTGGGCGCTGGATGCAAAGAAAAACTGAGACATGCCGCGAAGAACCTTCACGACATGCCTCAGTAGTGTGTTCGGCTGAATGAGCAATTCAGCCGCTCCACATTTTTCGCTTTTTCGGTGCACTAGGTACCGCGACGGTGAGCAGTCCGCGCTAGTAGTACCAAACGCCCGATGCAAGCATGATGTTCACCTTCTTCGACCACACACGAAGAAGGCGTTGATCTCAGCTTACCTGATAGATATCGGATTAGGTCAAGATCAGTTCACCTAATTTAACAAATTAATACTTAGGCGCACCTAATGGATAAAGAGCCTTGTTTCCACCAGTCGCGACATGCATTCACTTAGAAGCCTGCGGCTCGTCAAAAATCTGTCCGACCGGCGATCGCTTCTCTGCTTGGAAAGCATCTTCGGCGCGGCCATAGGCCCAGTACGCCGACAGCGACATGTCTCGCCTGTCCACGCCGCGTTCATCATAAAAGTAGGAACGCAAGGCTTTCACCACTTCTCGTTCACCGTGCGCAAACACCTGCACTCGCCCAGAGGGCCAAGGAAACTGGCGTACGTCAGATTCCAAGATCGATGACTCTGGAGTGAATTCACTGCCACGGTGAATCCAACGGATTCCCACGCCGCTTGGCGCCGAGAGTTCAATTTCATCCCCCGCATCGGCAACTTCTATAAGCACCTGTCCAACCATGCCTTCTTCCATGGCTTCAAGAGATGCCGCAATAGCGGGGATGGCAGTTTCATCGCCAGCAAACAAGTGGAAATCGAAGTCGCTTTGCGGTGCGAACATACCGCCCGGCCCGGAGAAGCAGACCGAATCGCCAATCTGGGCATTGCGAGCCCAAGGTCCAGCCAAACCATCGCTTCCATGCACTACGAAGTCAACCTCTATGGTGCGCGATTCCGCGTCCGAACGGCGTACCGTGTAAGTCCTCCGCACCGGAAGGTCTTCACCCGGCAAGCGTTCACGCAGCTCATCCAAGTCATAGGGAGGTGTCAGGCCAAGCTCCGGCTTCGCAAAAAGTATCTTGATGTAACGGTCAGTTGCCGGCTTATCAATAAAATTTTCATATCCAGGACCGCCAAAGGTGAGGCGCACTAGGTGATCAGAAATTTGCTGACGCTTAACAACCTGCAAAACTACTTGTGGACGCACTGGGCGCCCACCTACTGGTCGTGCCACAAAACCACTCCCCCATCGAATAAGGCTAGATGACTCTATCCTATTTGATAAGTCGTTGAATGTTTACCGCACAAATGTCGACACGCCTTCCATCGCGGCCAGCGAACTTCGCTCGTCGCTACTGAGCCGCTGCACGCGACCGACCTCCGGATCGAAATAGGCAAGCGTCGTTAGTGCTTTAACGCAGACATGATCACTCACCGGATCTCGAAATTCGTAGCAGATGTCGAAGCTTGCAGGTTTGATATTAGCTACCCACAAATCAACGTTAACCGGAACATTTCGGTATTCTAAAGGTTTGGAATACCGAACTCGGTGCTCCACTACAAGAATCTGCACGCCTTCGGGAACCGCAGAAAAAATATTTACCTTCGGCATAATACCCGGCGCGCCAGTGCCCCCTGGCACCCCAAATCCAGCGATCCTCGCCTCTTCCATTAGCCTGATCAAATTTACGTTGTTGACATGGCCATATGCATCCATGTCACCCCAACGCATGGGTATCTGAACACGTAAAACAGAGTCGGTCATCAGCTCGCCTCCGGCATGCGCTCTTCGGGACTTATCAATTTGTACGCAGAAAGCTGTTCGAGAATTTGCGATCCGTCTGGTTCATAAGTCCAGCGAATACCAGGTGTGGTGCGCCGCAGATCCGTTGAACGGCCACCGGCAAGCACTGCTTCTGAAGGAGTCAGCTGACGGATGACGATGGTACGCACGTGTTCCGGGTAGCGACGCGCAAACTCAGCGTAGATTGTCGGGTCATGCTGTCCATCATCGCCGATGAGCATCCACTCGATGTTGGGAAATTCTTCGGCGAGCCTACGCAATTGGTCAACCTTATGCTGCATACCGCTACGGAACCACGCGCGATCCGTAGGTCCCCAGTCCGTTAACAGCAATGGTCCCCGCGGGTACAAATTGCGCGATATGAATCTTTCTAGCGTCTGCGCGACATTCCACGCACCGGTGGACAGATAAATTGTGGGACTCGTAGGATGCTCAGCCAGCACACGTTGCATCATTACCGCCATGCCAGGTGTCGCAACGCGGGCATGTTCAGAAAGAACAAAGGAATTCCATGCCGCGAGGAGAGGCCTGGGCAACGCGGTGACCACAACGGTGTCATCAACGTCGCTAATAATGCCAAAGCGCTGTTTCTCGTCAATTACCAGAACCTGCGCGGTCGCCGATTGCCCATTGTGCGCGATCAGTTGAATATCGTTCCACCCAACCGGCAAATCGATGGCCAGTTTGACGTCGAGCACCCCACCACGATCCGCGTGAACTTCAAAGTGCTTGCCTGCAGCTGATACTGTCACCTTGCCGAAAGGCAGTACCGCGGAAGTGAAGTTTCGAAATCCACGGATGCCATCTTCAACAACTTTGGCTTTATGCTTTCCACCTTCAAAGGCACCGGGTTTAGCCATTACGACTCGCGCCAGGACACGCACCCATCCACCGTCTTTAGAGGCGTAGCCATATCCGTTGTAGGGAAGGATTACTGGGTCTAGACCTTTGTCAATGGCACGGCGTGCCCGAAATTGCAGAAACTGATCTTCAATTCGCGACGCGACGTGGCGCGCGACCCCATCATTTGCAGCATGGCTCATATCCCTAGTCTTTCATGTACAACGGCTTCGGTGGGGCTCAAAACAAAAGACGCTACCCTCTTGCCTTTTTCTACATAACGTAGAAAACTTAGGTTATGAGATTCGAACACGAAAACGGTGCACCAGTATTGGTGCTCAACGATGAACAGTCTTGGGAACTACTCGCGCACACAGCACATGGACGAGTAGCTACGACTGTTGCAGGAATGATCGATATCGCCCCGGTAAACTACGCGGTTCATAAGGGGAATATCTACCTGCGAACCTCACCTGGCAACAAGCTCGCCTCGATGGTGGTCAATTCTTCCATCGCGTTTGAGGCGGATGGAATCTTATCCGATGAGGCTTGGTCCGTCGTAGTCCATGGAACCGCGGAAATCCTGGAACACGAAGCCGACATCAATGAGGCGCTCGAAAGTGGCGTCACCCCGTGGGTGCAGACGATCAAAGATTTCTGGATCCGCGTTACCGTTGACTCGATTTCCGGAAGGCACTTTATTCTGGGCGAACAGCCAGAAATCATCTAGCGTTTCGCTAACTGTGCGCGGGTGAAGGTCGTGATGGCTGGCACCTAGAGCAGCCATCACAACCAGTACGCACGCTATTATTCTTGGTCGTAGCGGTAGAATCCCTGACCGCTCTTACGTCCGAGCTTTCCCGCGCCGACTTTCTCGGTGATCATCGGGTGCGGCTGATCGCTTGGCTCACCAGTTTCCGCGTAGGTTGCCTGCGCGATGAAATC
>DNHA01000192.1 GCA_003486025.1 Micrococcaceae bacterium
CGGCGAGACCATTAATGCAATCTGGTTCGTCTTTGCTGCGGTGGCGACGTACCTGATTGCCTACCGTTTCTACGCGAAGTACATCGAACGCAAAATTGCCAAGCCAGATGACTTCCGAGCCACACCGGGCGAATACGTGAACAACGGTCGTGACTTTGTCCCGACCGACCGACGGGTGCTCTTTGGGCACCACTTCGCAGCGATCGCCGGAGCTGGACCGTTGGTGGGCCCGATCCTTGCTGCTCAGATGGGTTACCTGCCAGGAACCATCTGGATTATCTTGGGTGTTATTCTTGCCGGCGCGGTGCAGGACTACCTAGTCCTGTTCTTCTCGATGCGCCGCGGCGGACGTTCGCTGGGACAGATGGCCCGCGAAGAGCTGGGGCTGATCGGTGGTACCGCAGCACTCATTGCGACGCTGGCGATCATGATCATCATCGTGGCAATTTTGGCATTGGTTGTGGTGAATGCACTGGGCGAATCAGCCTGGGGCGTCTACTCCGTGGGTCTCACGATCCCTATCGCCCTGTTCATGGGCATCTACCTGCGCTTTATTCGCCCAGGCAAGATCCTGGAGATTTCGATTATCGGTTTTGCCCTGCTGATGTTCGCCATCATCTCTGGCCGTTGGATCGCCGAATCGGCATGGGGAGCTGAATTCTTCCACTTAGAACGAACCACCATCGCTTGGGCCATCATCATTTACGGCATCATTGCAGCGGTTCTTCCGGTCTGGCTGTTGCTAGCCCCGCGCGACTATCTGTCCACCTTCATGAAGATCGGCGTAATCGGTCTGTTGGCTGCGGCGATCATCGTGGTCCGCCCAGAGATCAGCGTCCCAGCATTCTCCGAGTACGCTTCTCGTTCGGATGGACCAGTCGTCTCCGGTTCCTTATTCCCGTTCTTGTTTGTCACTATTGCCTGTGGTGCGCTCTCCGGATTCCACGCGTTGATCGCCTCGGGAACCACCCCGAAGCTGGTCGAAAAAGAACGCCAGACGCGCTTCCTCGGCTACGGCGGCATGCTCATGGAATCGATGGTGGCCATCATGGCGCTGGTCGCCGCGATCTCCATTGACCGTGGAATTTACTTCGCCATGAACTCCTCGGCTGCGGCTACTGGTGGCACCGTGGAGACCGCTGTTGCCTTTGTGAACTCCCTGGGCCTGGCCGGTGTTGACTTAATTCCAAGCCAGCTGACCGAACTGGCAGCAAACGTGGGAGAACCATCGGTGGTTTCGCGCACCGGTGGCGCGCCAACGCTCGCCGTGGGTATTGCCGTGATCATGAATCAGTGGTTCGGTGGGGTGTCCATGATGGGCTTCTGGTACCACTTCGCCATCATGTTTGAAGCACTATTCATTTTGACCGCCGTAGATGCCGGCACACGTGTAGCGCGCTTCATGTTACAAGACACTATTGGCAACTTCATCCCTAAGTTCAAAGACACCTCGTGGCGGCCCGGAGCGTGGCTATGTACGCTGATTATGGTGGCCGGCTGGGGATATATTCTCATCCTCGGTGTGACTGACCCGCTGGGAGGCATCAATACGTTCTTCCCTCTGTTCGGTATCGCGAACCAGTTGCTCGCTGCGATCGCCTTGGCTGTCGTCATGACGATTGTTGCCAAGCGTGGCAACTTCAAGCATCTCTGGGTCATTGTGCTGCCGCTGGTCTTCGCCGTCGTGGTTACCTTTGTTGCCTCGTGGCAAAAGATTTTCTCCTCGGATACCAAGGTGGGCTACTTCGCCAACCACAATGCGTTCAAGGACGCCTTGGCTAATGGCGAGAGCTCCTTCGGTTCGGCCAAGAATATCGAGGCCATGGAAGCCGTTGTGTACAACACCGGAGTCCAAGGCTGGCTTTCGGTCATTTTCCTGGTGCTTACGGTGATCGTGATCGCCGCCGCCGTTGTTGAAACTATCAAGGCCAAGCAGCAAGGTGGTGGAGTGAATACCGAGGACCCATATGTAGATTCAAAGTTCTTCGCACCGCAAGGGATCATTTCCTCACCGGCGGAAAAGGCTCTTGAAGCTCAGTGGAAAAACGTTGCGCCAGAGCAGAACGTGCATCGTGGTGGGCACTAGCATGCTCGGACTTCGCGCAAGGCTGGATCAGGTGGCGCGTTTTATGGAAGGAGTGCTGGGTGCGAACAAATATCGGCAGTATCTTGAGCACCTAGCTAAAACCCATCCGGACGCTGAACCGATGTCCGAACGTGAGTTCTGGATTGACTACACCGACTGGCAGGAGCGCAACCCGCAAGGGCGTTGCTGCTAGCCGTCAGGTCGTTATAGCCAAGGAGCCTTGGAACTCGAGATAATTCGAATTCCAAGGCTCCTTGGTGCTATGCCAGGCCCTCGCCCCGGGATGATTTGACGGTGGCCGGTAGTCTGGTACTAGTTTATTTGGCAGCAACCTAGCAAAAAGAGTGTAATGGGTTTTTTCTCGCGTTTACGCGATCAACGGGCAATTAGCCGTGATCTTGGGCAAGGCGTCTGGCGTCGTGCCCACGATAGGTTTGTGCGCTCCTTGGACCGTGTTTTTCAGGTTCTAGAAGGAATCGAAGACAACGACTTGTACAACGAAGTTGTCGTACGCGCTAACGAACTAGCCGACTTGCTCCCGCAGGTGCGCCAGCTTTGCATTGATGCGCAGAAGCTGACTCCCAGCGATGATGAGCACATCCCGCAGGCGACATCTCAAGTGCACCGCGCACTGACAAAGTCGGCCAATGACTTGGCGACCACGGCCCAGGTGATTGCGATGATGCGCATGCAAACTAAAGACGGCGAAGAAACTAATTTTAAGCCTGTTGAGCACAGAGCCGAAATCGTTAAAGATGACGTTTCGCAGGCGGCTCAATTGCTTGCTGACGTCAAGTAAAAAGCGAAATCGTGGTGCCGGTCACCCGTCTGGCCAGATTCATGCACTAAATTAGTTGCATGATCCAAACTGTTCCACAAACTAATTTCCATGATGGTAACTGCATCGACCAGATCGGCTATGGCGTCTGGAAGGTCGCTGACGCTGAGGCAGAAGTTGCGGTAGGCAAGGCTTTGAACGCCGGATACCGGCATATTGACACCGCACGTATCTACGGAAACGAAGAAGGTGTCGGACGGGCTATTGCCAACAGCGGCATCCCGCGTAGTGAAATCTTCGTAACTACCAAGGTCTGGAACTCGGATCAGGGTTACGACAAAACGATCGCCGCAGCCGAGGCTTCTCTAGAGCGGTTGGGCTTGGACTATGTCGATCTGTACCTGATTCACTGGTTGCAGCCGCAGCGTGGCACCTACGTGGACACCTGGAAGGCCTTGATCCAGCTTCAGAAGGATGAAAAAGCTACCTCGATCGGCGTCTGCAATTTCACCGTTGAGGCGTTGGAAGAACTCTACGAGCAGACCGGCGTGCGTCCGGTGATAAACCAGGTGGAAACCCACCCGTACTTCCCGCAGACCGAACTTCGTGTGTACGAAGCGAAGCATGGCATCGCGCACGAGTCATGGTCACCTCTTGGCCATGGCGGGGAATTGCTAACGGACCCAGTCATTGTTGAGATCGCCGAGAAGCATCAGGCCAGTGCAGCGCAGGTAGTAATTGCCTGGCACCTTGCCGTAGGTAACGTAGTGATTCCTAAGTCGGTCACCGATTCACGGATCATCGAGAACTTCGAAGCGATTGAGCTGAAGCTTGATGACGAGGATCTTGCAGCCATCAATGGCCTGGATCGAGGCGCAGAAGGTCGTATCGCAGCAGACCCTGCGGTCTCTGATTTCGAGTAATTCCTCGGCTGTCCTACCTGAGGCCAAGGCCTGGACTTCGCTCAGAAGTTCAGGCCTTGGCTTATTCGTTTAACGGCGATGCGGGTGCCTGCTGGCTCTCACCCTCGGCGCCTCCAGTGTGGCGGCATTAACAAGTGAGCAGTCATCGCCCGACTGCGATATCGGATTAGCTCGCAGGAGCCACGAGTCATCTACGTTGAATCGTGATCTGTTTAGTGTGCTTATAGCACAGGAGTAGATTATAATTTATCTGATCAAGTGCGCTTACGTGAGAGATTAAAGTTGATAAATAAAAAACCGGGCAACGATACTTTAATCTATTTTTGGCTAATGATTGTGCTCAGCGTGATCGGATTCCTATTGCAAGCCATGGGCATGCAGCAGTCGTATCACGACGGAAGCAGCAATATTCTTGCACTGTCTGGCTTCGAAGTTGCCGGGTATGGCTGTTTTTTAGTCTCCGTCATTTTTGGAATCGTTGTCATGCACAAAGTCATTGCAATGATGATCCATTTGGTGCATGCGCGAAACCGCTAAGCGAAGAAAAACAGAAAACCCCGGAACCACGTGATTCACACGGTTCCGGGGTTTTCTTCAGCCGAGCCCCCTGGCGGATTTGAACCGCCGACCTGCTCTTTACGAGGGAGCTGCTCTACCCCTGAGCTAAGGAGGCCGATACCTGTAAACAGGCACCACGTAACTTTATCTGAGTACGTCGGAGATCGTCAAAACGAGTCATTCCTGTGAAGCTGTCATGTTCAGCATCGCGTGCCGTCTTTGGGGGCTTGGCCCTCGACGAGGTAGTCCTCGACCGCCCGGTCGATACAGTTATTCGAGCGACCATATGCAGTATGTCCGTGACCTTCAAAAGTTAGCAAGGTGGCGTTAGATAGCTGGTTCGCCAGCGATTCTGACCACTTGTAAGGGGTGGCGGGGTCCTCGGTGGTACCGACAACAAGGATTTCATCTGAGCCCTTTGCCTCTAGCTTCTGAGGAGTACCAGTTGCAGGGTATTCCCACTCTTTGCAGTTCAGTGCGTAGTAGGAAAAATATTTGCCAAGCGTTGGGGCGACGCGCATAAGTTCAGTGGCCTGTGCCTGCATGGTCTCGGGGTCCGAATCCATAGGTCTATCAAGGCAATTGATCGCAACGAAGGCTTCATCCGCGTTCGAGGTGTACGCCCCATCTTGGTTTCGGCTGCTGGAAAGATCTGAGAAGTACAGTATCGGGTCGACATTGCCGGACATGGCTTCGGTCATGGCGGTGCTCAGCATAGGCCAGCTGGAGTTGTCATAGAGCGGAATGATGAACCCATTGACGAAGTCGATGATGGGAACAGTTCGTCCATCGCTGGCTACTAGCGGCTCATTCTCAATCTGAGTAAAGAAGAGCTGCAACTGCATCTTGGCTTCTTCAAGCGATCCGTCGAAGGGGCATTGCGCGCCGTCCAGACAACTTTGTAGCCAAGCATCGATTTCTCCTTCAAAGCCAATTGCTTGTTCTTTATCTAGCTCTGCCGTAGTGATAGTCGGATCCATCGCGCCGTCTAGAACTAAACTGCCCACGCGTTGCGGAAAGAGATCTGCGTAAGTAGCACCAAGGAATGTGCCGTATGAAAAACCTAGATAATCTAGTTTTTCGTTCCCCAATACTGCGCGAATGATATCTAAATCCTTAGCTGCGGAGACGGTATCTACATGCCCAAGCAGGTCTCCAGTATTTTTTGCGCAGTCCTTGGCATATTCTTTACTCTGCTCAACGAGCTCTTCGCGATCCTCGGGGACCCACGCTCGCAAATTCTCTTGCCGGCTCTGGTCTTTCTGATCATCCGTTTCGCACTGAACCGAGGAACTTTCGCCCACTCCTCGGGGGTCGAACCCGACAGTGTTGAATTCGCGCTTTACCTTGTCGCTAAAAATATAGGGTGCTGTTTCGGTAAGCATCTCCATCCCAGATATGCCCGGGCCGCCCGGGTTAATCAGAAGATTTCGCTTTGCGCCCTCGGATACGCGCCGGTTGAGTGCTAAATCAATGTTTTGATCTTCGGGGTTGGCGTAGTCCAAAGGGACCTGAATCGTAGCGCATTGGACGTCGTTATTGCAGGACTCCCAATGGATCTCCTGCTCATAGTACGTGGCCAATGCACCCTGATATTCAGCAGAAGCGCTAGGTTGCTTCTGAGGCACCGGAGAATCGGAGCTGCTGCTAGTCGGCTCGCCTCCGGCACAGGAAACCAAAGCGAGGGATAGGACCGCGCCGGCGGACGCTAAGCGGAGCAAGGAAGAACGTGCAGGCACTGTTGCGTCTCCTGATAAGAGGGAATGTTGGAAATGAGTGGTGGCAGACCTAGCGGCGTCCCGGCTTAGGGAGCAACCTAGCCATCAGGGCTTCCAGCGCAATGAGCTGATTAACGTTGGCCGCCAGCCGCTGCCTGGTTTCGTTGATGGCGTCCAGCTGAGCCAAGGTCTTTTCGCTGCGTTGGGAAGCAGCATAAGGTTCTAGCTTGTCCCGCAGATGCTCGTTGATTAATTCAATCCCGGAATGCAGCTGCAAGCTGAGCACATCTCGGAAGAAAGTGGTCAAATCTATCAGCGTCCGGTCAAGGGCATCAAAAGTGGCACGCCTGGCGAAACGCTTGGCGTTTTCTTCCAAAGATTTAAACTGGCCGCGTAAGCCAGGTGGAATATTTTCCTCTTCACCCAACCCATTTGCGTGGCGCAATTCTGCTATTTGAGCGTTGAGTTGCGAACCGGTCATTGCCTCGGCTTGTTCACTTGCCAGAGTTGAGATATCCGCAGCGGCCGCCATTGCTTGAGGAAGAGTAGTAAGCCGCAACGGCAGCGTCACAACCTTTTCGCGGCGTTCACGAGCTTTTTCGTCACGAGCCAAGAGCCGTGCTACGCCGATATGCGATTGTGAAACACGGGCCGCAAACTGTGCCATCTGCGGATCTAAGCTGTCACGTCGAACTAAGAGGTCTGCCACGTCGGTGGCGGAGGGTACCGATAGATTAACTGCCCGGCAGCGAGAACGAATGGTGACCAGCACGTCAGCAGGTGAGGGGGCACAGAGAATCCAGATCATCATTGCTGGTGGTTCTTCAATGGCCTTCAGCAAAACATTGGTAGTTCGCTCAGTCATCCGGTCGGCATCTTCAATGATGATGATGCGCCACTTACCTTTTCCCGCGCGTTCTTGGGCGCGGGTAATCAAATGGCGAACATCTTCGATTTGATAGGCGACCTTATTCGTCGACACAAAGGACACATCAGGGTGGTTGCCGGCCATTACCTGCTTGCACGCTTCGCACTGCCCGCAGCCAGCTGGAGTTTGGGTGCATTGCAGTGCCGCCGCAAACGCCCGCGCCGCGGTAGTTCGTCCGGAGCCCGGCGGACCGGTCACCAGCCACGCATGAGTCGGGTTTCCCTGATCTACTTCAGCTATCAGTGAGTCGGCCACTCGCTGTTGGCCAGCGAGCTCAGCAAAGACCGGCCGGCTCACAACAAGCCCGCAAGGTGCGTAGTTATTTGCTCTTGGAGCTGCGCAACCGCGCCGGTGGCATCGATAATTAAGTAGCGCTGTGGGTCCTGCGCTGCCAGTTCCAAGAATGCGTTGCGGATACGCTCATGGAATTCATCTGGTTCGGCCTCTAATCGATCGGCCTGCTCCACTCCGTCGGTAGCTGCGATTCGCCGCGCGCGGCCATCGGCAGCGGAAATATCCAAGATAATCGTGACATCTGGCGTCAGCCCGGAGGTAGCAAAGTCATTGATGGAGGCGACGGCATCAAAACCCAGCGCGCGTCCCATGCCTTGGTAGGCCAAGGAGGAATCGACAAAGCGATCGCAGATCACGTGAGTCCCGGATTCGAGCTTGGGTTTGATCAGTTGTTGTACGTGAGCCGCGCGCGCAGCGGCATACATCAGTGCTTCGGTCCGCGCATCGATCTCGCCGTGGCCATGCTCAAGCACTAGAGAGCGCAACTTCTCACCGATTTGGGTACCACCTGGCTCCCTGGTGGTGGCTACGCGGGAGCCACGATTTTCCAGCCACTGGCGGGTCATGTCCACTTGCGTGGATTTGCCGGCACCGTCGCCGCCTTCAAAGACGATGAACAGGCCACGCTGGGATGCAGTCGAATCGATACTCACCCCTCTACCCTAACTAACGTGGCCGAGGAAAAAGGTACTTTAGTGGGCCGTTGACCTAAGAGTGACGAACAAGCCGAGTCATAACGAGTGCTTCTTGCGTTAACGCTTGTGCGATGCGGTGGTTGACGGGCGTAATCTGGTGCTCATGAGCCAACAGCAAGATCCTTCGACACCAACACCATCATGGGACCCCAGGACGCTGATCGTCGCAGGGGGACGGCCAGCGCATACCAACGATGGTCCGGTCAATCATCCGATTACCTTTACCTCGACCTATCACTCCCATGGTTTGGCAGGCGCGGGAGACCGCGTCTATGCAAGATTCTCGAACCCCAGCTGGGATCCTTTCGAAGAAGTTCTAGGTCAGCTGGAGCAAGCAGAATATCCAGCGCTGGTCTTTTCCTCTGGGATGGCGGCCATCTCCGCGGCATTGACTCTGGTTCCCGAAGGTGGCGTGCTTGTCCTGCCAAAACATTCCTATAACGGATCATTGGGCTTGAGCGCAGAACTGCAAGCCGCAGGCCGTTTCAGCGTCCGTCCGGTTGATATCGCCAATACCGATGAGGTGCTCGAGGCGATGCGCGGAGCCGACGTGCTCTGGCTGGAGTCCCCAACCAATCCCATGTTGGAAGTCGCAGACCTTCCTGCCCTGCTGGCCGCAGCGAAGGCCGCAGGAGTGTTGAGCATTGTGGATAATACCTTCGCCACTCCTCTGCTGCAACAGCCGTTGACCCTAGGGGCAGATCTCGTGGTCCATTCGGTGACCAAGTACCTTTCGGGGCATTCGGATTTGATCCTCGGCGCGGTGGTCACCAGCGATGAACAACTACGCAGCAAACTACATGGGCACCGCACCTTGCATGGTGCTATTGCCTCGCCGATGGATGTTTTCCTAGCCCTGCGTGGCGTGCGTACGCTCTCGGTGAGAATCGAACGCTCGCAGGCTAACAGCCAGACCTTGGCCGAGCGGCTGGACAAGCACTCAAAGGTGACCTCGGTACGGTATCCGGGACTGCCCGCAGATCCCGGACACCAGCGCGCTACCGAGCAGATGAGTGGTTACGGTTCGGTGATTTCATTTACCGTAGGTGCAACTGTCGCAGACGCGGATAAGCTCATCGATGAGCTTGCCCTGATTACCGGAGCTACCTCACTGGGCGGGGTGGAGACCCTGGCCGAGCGCAGAGCCCGCCATGCTAATGAGCCTGGCAGTGTTCCCGACAATCTGATTCGCCTCTCGGTAGGCATCGAGGCGGTAGAGGATTTGTGGCTGGATCTGCACCAAGCCTTGGAACTGATCTGAAGACTCGCGCACCAGTGGTTGCCGCGTCTACCGGCACAAAAGGTAGAGTGTAAACATGGGCTTAGCATTATTAATCGAGGCGTACCTGATGTATGCGCTCAGCATTGTTGTTGGCATAATCGCCATCTGGGCATTAGCTGACTGCGTGCGTCACCAGGCGGCGCGCTACACCCAAGAGGGTAAGCGCACCAAGGGCTGGTGGATGGCGTTAACCGGTGGCGCCACGATCATTTCGGTACTTACCGTGATCTCCGGTCCGGCTAGCAGCGGAGGATTCCTGCAGCTCATCTCCGCCTGTGTGGCCTGCGTGTACCTCGCTGACGTCAAACCTGCGGTGAGCGGCCAGAGCGGCAACTGGTACAACTGAGCCAGCTGCACAGAAAAAAACTTTTCACACCCCGGACTTCACCGCATGAAGTTCGGGGTGTTGTTTTTTTGCGCGAAAGCTTAACTTTCGCGGAGTAGTGGTGTGCGGTTAGCTAGGATGGGGACTATGACCCATACTTTGATCTTGCTTCGCCACGGGCAGAGCGAATGGAATGAAAAGAACCTGTTCACCGGATGGTACGACGTGAACCTAACTGCCAAGGGTCGCACCGAAGCCGCACGCGGTGG
>DNHA01000291.1 GCA_003486025.1 Micrococcaceae bacterium
TTTAAACGGGCAACGGGGCAGAACTTCAGTGATCTCTTGCGCAAACTCCGACTCGTCCACGCCAAACGCCTGTTGGAGCGAACCGATAAACCAGTTTCCGAGATCTGCTACGACGTAGGGTTCTCCAATTTGTCCAACTTCAACAGGCATTTCCTCAACGACGTCAGCGAAAGTCCACTGCGATATCGCAAGCGCTTCAAGCGCTGAACGACGCCCTTTTTGTCTGTACCAGGAAGTCTGTGATACTTAGTCCTTTTCGGGCAGAGAATTAGTGGTTTCTCTACGCTGCCGTCGCAGGCTGCTAATAATTATGTGACTGCTAGTTTTATTGGGCGTACTTAGCACCGCCATGTTCGCTGTATTTAACCGCCAAATGACACTATCAATCACAAACGCTGGAGTACCTAGGACTCGTTTCAAAAACGGTCGTTTTTGACACACCATGCCGGCGGCTCCGCCGAAAATTCCTGAAGGTCGAAAACTCAGCAGATTTTTAAACGCGACCTGTCGTAAAACTCAGTGCCATAAACTATGCGTCGAAACAGCGACGCTTCCACGAGTATTGATACATTTTGACCCCGGGGAGACTTCCGCGGATATGCCAGATGCTCCACCCGCAGCTAAGAGCAAGAATCCAACCAGAGGCGCTCGCTAAGACACGGTTCGCATCGAACGTATGAAGTGGCCGCAATGGCTGGGGATCAAAGTCAAAAAACCCGCACGAAACAGCAACACCAGCTTCTGGGAAAACCGGATCGAAGACAAGCAACTAGCCGTGACGGCTGCTCAGATCGATGAAAAGCTCGCCGCTGCGCAATGCGTTGGCCGGGTACCAAGAGGTAAGCCCATAGTCCGCCGGCCCCAAGACTCGTGCAGGTTTTGCTGTGCGACGTCCGCCGGCGGGTATGCAAATAGCTCGGAACACTACTGGGCCATCAGGCAGTGTTCCGAGCTGATTCAGGATGATGTATTCGAGAGCTTTAAGAGCGGCGCACTAGTGATCGTGACCCACGCGGCCTTCACCTCGTATTACCAGCGGGATAATTTTGAGATTCGCCTACAACTGTAGGTATTTACCAGAAAACGGCCAGGGCAACATTTACCAGCGTGAGGCCGCCAACACTATGCGCAAGGCCCACAGGAGCGGCACCTTCTCTCTTGGTCTTCCGACGGCCAATCACAGCCGACAGGATGATGGCCAGAAGAACCACCAGCTTCACGCCGATTTTCATGTGGTTGATGCCTGAGCCGTCGTCGCCGGCTGTCATTTCCGCCACTCCGACGAGCAACACGCCCGTCGTCAGCTGGATCCATGCTCCAGCGTGCTGCCAGAAGCCGACCATCGGATTCCTGAAGTTTGCCAACCAGCCGCCCAAGAGGGCCGCGGCACCGAAGATATGAAGAAAACAAGCAGGGAATGAAGAATATCCATACTAGGAATCGTATAGTATTTTCTCGACAGCCTGTCAGGACAATCACCGGATCACGTGAATGTCAGATCTGGCACAGTCCACTACTGGAAATTGCCTCAAATGATCTCATTGTGACAGACTGTCGGTATCTTACTGACAGATGTCAGCAAAATACCGATTAACGACTAGAGGTCTTTCCACAATGTTTCTCGCGCTAAGAGAGCTCCTCTTCGCCAAGGGGCGATTCAGCCTCATGGGAGCGGTCATCGCACTCATTGCAGTACTTACCGTCATCCTCTCCGGCCTTTCCTCCGGCCTGGTCAACGATGGCGTTTCAGGCTTGAAGTCCATGCCGGTTTCCGCGTTCGCTTTTGACGAGGGCACCAAAACGGACAACGCTTTCTCACGCTCGGTCATCGAGCAAAAGCAGGTGGATGCTTGGTCCGAACAGCCAGGGATCGAGCAGGCCACACCAATGGGCAGCTCCATGATGAACGCCGTCACCGACGATGGGACACAGGTGGATGTCGCGGTTTTTGGTGTTGTTCCTACTTCGTTCCTGGCTCCAGAGGTATCTGAGGGCCAGAAGTTGAACGACATCGACGGCATCGTCGTCTCCGAGACCATGCGCGAAGCCGGAGTGGAGATCGGCACCGTGCTCACGCTAGACCGAGTCGATACCGAACTCACTGTCATCGGGTTCACCGACGGGCAGGCCACCTTCGGGCACGTCGATATTGCATACGCACCATTGGAAACCTGGCAGCTGCTGGCCGCCGGGCAAGCACCAGCCGGCAAGCCTACCCAACAGGATCTCGATCAACTCGACTTTGACTACAGCAGCGTCGTCGCGTTGAAATACGCCGACGGAACTTCCGTGGATCTGGCCGCTGGCGATGCCGCAGCCAGCACCAGCAGCAAGACCCTGGCCGAATCCTTCAACGCTTCCCCGGGGTACGAAGCGGAAACCATGACATTGAGCATGATCCAGGTCTTCCTCTACGCCATCTGCGCCCTGGTTGTCGGTGCGTTCTTCTCGGTGTGGACCATCCAGCGCAAACAAGAAATCGCGGTACTGCGCGCCATCGGCGCTCCCGTGCGCTACCTTCTGCGTGACGGGGTAACCCAAGCCGCCCTCTTGCTGGTCCTCTTCACAGCCATCGGAATCGGCGCCGGCCTCGGCTTGGGTGCCGCCATGCCAGCTGGGATGCCCTTTGCTTTGGAAGGCGCTCCAATCGCCATCGCCGCCATCCTTACCATCGTGCTGGGCCTCATCGGGGCCGTCATCTCCATTATTCGCATCGCCCGCATTGACCCACTGACCGCACTCGGAGGAAACCGATGAGCCAGCAAATCCAAGGTAACGCTGTTGACAATATTTCGAACCGCGCCTCCGGCCTTGCTCTGACCGATGTCAGTTTAGAGCTCGGAGACGGGGCACAAAAGGTACGAGTTCTCGACCACGTGAATCTCCACGTAGAAGATGGCGAATTCGTGGCCATCGTCGGGCCTTCTGGATCAGGAAAGTCCTCCCTGCTCGCCGTCGCCGGAGCACTATCCCTGCCCGATACCGGCTCCGTTCGCCTGCGTGGTCAAGAACTCACTACGCTCACTGCCAAGCAGCGAGCGAAGCACCGCCTGCAGGATGTCGGCTTTGTTTTCCAATCCGGCAACCTCATCCCCTCGCTCAATACCGCAGACCAGTTGCGCATGGTCAACTTGCTAGCCAAGGGGCCACGGAATTTCGACCCTATGCCTCTGCTGGACGCTGTCGGCATGTCCCACCGAGCCAAGCACCGCCCAGGCCAGCTCTCCGGTGGTGAGCGCCAGCGCGTGGGCATTGCCCGCGCGCTGGTTACCAAGCCAGCGGTGATGCTCCTGGACGAACCAACCGCAGCCTTGGACAGCGCACGCAGCCACGAAGTAGTCAGCCTCTTGGCCCAGCGCGCGCGCGAAATGGGAGTCGCCACGGTCATGGTTACCCATGATCACGGGATGCTCGATCATTGCGATGCCATTTACGAAATGAATGACGGAAAACTCACCAGAGGTTAGATTTTTCTGCACCGAAGGCGGTAGGCGCGAAGCGTGCCTCCGCCTTCAGCTTTTTCCGATAACCTGAGAGTCGAACCCGTATTGGAGTAAGAAAAGAATAACAATGCCACGAATCAACGCTCCTACTGTCCCGGAGCATAGGGCACAACAAGAACGCCTCATCATGGATGCTACTTTCGAGCTCTTGCATGAGACCCAAACTCCCCCGACTCTCGCCCAGGTCGCCAAGCGGGCTGGCATATCTCGAACCGCGATCTACCAGTACTATAAGTCGCCACAGGAACTCCTACGTGCCGCTGCCCGGGAAATTTATCCACGCTGGATTGCCCGCATCACAGAAGCGGTCAATGGTGCAGCAACCCCCCAGGATGCCGTACTTGCCTACGCCTATGCCTGTGTCGATCAAGTAGCCGAGGGCGGTCATGCTGTCGGCACCGCCCTGGCATCATTCACCCCAGACGGGCCATTGGATGACCAAGCTGAGCAGATGCACATCTCAGCACGGCTACCCTTGCTGGGCGCGCTCGAAGCATTGGAAGTGGAAGATCCACCGGCAATCGCCGATCTGGTGATGTCGGTCATCCACGCCGCAGGCCAAATGGCCGATCAGGGCGCAGACCTCGACGCCGTGCACCGTCATCTCGATGTGATGCTCCGCTATATCGGAAACAAGTCCTAGCAAACACCGTCCACCTTTAAACAACGCGCCAGATTTCTCACCAGGCTGGCCTGAAATTCGTGAATATCACTGATGTGCCGGACCTCGTTTAAGGTGTAACTTTAAGTGACAAGGCGTCAGCAAAAAACATGCTGCCCGGAATCGGCCCAGAAAGGCTCACTTGATGTTCGTTGTTACTAACCGAATCGATGTCACCGAAGACACCACACAGGCCTTCGAAGCAGCCTTCACCGACAGCATGCGATCCACGCTCTCTGGAGTACCCGGACTCAAGCGAACGACATTAATGCGACCAGAAGTCGACGGCCTCCCCTACGTTTCCACGATGGAATTCGAGAGCCGGGCGGATTTCCTGGCGTGGTTGAAATCTGATTCATTCAAGGCTTCACATTCCGATAAGCAAGCTCCTGGAATGCAGGCCCCCAGCGCTGTTGAGCAACATACCCTCATTGAAGATATCAACCACTAAACCCGGCAGTTGATCCTCCAGTTTTAGCGCGCCTCGAGCAGTGACGCAGCCTATGATGAGACGTCTTGCAACCCATGGGTT
>DNHA01000268.1:0-1707 GCA_003486025.1 Micrococcaceae bacterium
TTTTCAAACCGCTGAGCAGACCTTGCTCGTCACGAACTACCCCGGCGTGCTCAGTCATCAGATCGCGGATGGCACGCTGTAGTGCCCGGACATTTTCCGCTCCGTCACTGGCAAGCAGGTCATCAATATCGGCTCGCGCGGTATTGATAGCTTCAAGACTTCGAGGCTGGGATTCGAGGGACTGCGAGTACTTCGCGGCCGCCTGTCCGACAATCCGCCCAAAGACCAGAAGCTCAATCAAGGAGTTGCCACCTAGCCGGTTCGCTCCGTGCAGCCCGCTGGAAGCCTCGCCAATGGCATACAACCCCTCCACTTCGCTTGAATGGTCATAGGGGTCAACCCAGACCCCACCCATTGAGTAGTGCGCGGTAGGCGCGATTTCGATGGGTTCACGGGTAATATCAAGCATCTGTTCTTCGAGCATTGTCTGGTAGACCCGTGGCAAGCGATCCATGATCACTGACCGCGGCAGGTGGGAAACGTCGAGCCATACACCGCCTTTGGCAGTGCCTCGTCCATCGCGGATCTCTGTGTAGGCAGCCAAAGCCACCCTGTCGCGAGTGGAGAGTTCCATGCGTTGCGGATCATAATTCTCCATGAATCGTTCACCCAGTGCGTTGCGTAAGATGCCGCCTTCCCCGCGAGCCGCCTCGGAGATCAAAGTTCCGGCCACCGATTCAGGTTCGATAATGCCCGAGGGATGGAATTGAACCAATTCTGGATCTCTTAAGCGGGCGCCGGCCTCCACCGCCAAACGGAATGAATCGCCAGTGTTTTCGTCTCGGCGCGAGGAACTGCGACGCCAAATCCGGTTGTGCCCTCCAGCGGCCAGGATGACCGAGTCTGCATGGATGAGGTATCGGGTTCCGTTGTTGATATCGAAACCGTAGGCGCCAAAGACTTGATTGTCTTTGACCAGCAATCTAGTGATGTACACGGTGTCCAGGATGGGGATGTCGAGTTGCTCGGCACGCCTGATGAGGGTGCGCTGGATTTCCAAGCCGGTGTAGTCGCCGGCAAAAGCAGTACGCCGGAATTTGTGCGCACCGAAGAACCGCTGGGAGATTCTCCCGTCTTGCTCCCTGGCAAAGTTCATGCCGTAGCGCTCCAGATCTTCGATGCCTCGCTGTGCGCCTTGGGCTACCGTCTGCACGGTGCGCGGATCGGCGAGGAAGTAACTTTCCTTGATGGTGTCAGCCGCGTGCTGCTGCCAGCTATCTTCGTCGTCCATGGTGCCCAACGCTGCGTTGATCCCGCCAGCTGCCAAAGAGGTATGGGCGTCATGCCGCGGACGTTTGCCCACTGCCAGCACGTCAACGCCGAGCTCGGCTAATTCGATGGCCGCACGCAATCCGGATCCACCGGTGCCGATGACCAGGACCGTGGTTGAAATCTGTTGTTCTTTGCTGTTGTAGGTGTTCATGCCTTCAAGCTTCTGCCCGAAATCACCATGCGTCCAATGAATTATTATCATCGTTTCGATAGCAGTACGCTATGAAGTATGAATCTAGAGCAATTGCGGGGCTTCACGACCATCGCAGAAGTGGGCCACTTCACGCGGGCAGCCGAAGAATTGCACCTGGCGCAACCGTCCCTGAGCCGACAGATTGCGAGCCTCGAACAGGATTTGGGATCTGAACTCTTTCATCGAGCACGCGGGAATATCTCTCTGACGGCGGCCGGCGAAGCGTTACTACCATTGGCACG
>DNHA01000268.1:1768-4824 GCA_003486025.1 Micrococcaceae bacterium
CCGATGAAGAAAACGTCCGCTTGGAAATGGCTGAATTAGCCGGCCTGCGCAAAGGCCGCGTCCGGCTAGGTGCGCCGCCTACTTTGTGCGTGTCGCTGGTAGCGGAGGTGTTTGGTGTATTTCATCGCCGGTACCCTGGCATTGAACTTCATTTGAGCGAAGCGGGGTCAAAAAACCTGTTGGATGAGCTAGACGGCGGGCAACTGGACCTTGCACTGATCGTCACTTCGGAACACGCAGTCGCGCAGAAAAATCTGGAAAGCCTGCCTCTGCTCGCCGAAGAACTCGTTGTCATCGACTCCAGCAGCAAACCGCGGCTCCCAGGGAAAGAATCCGTTGACCTGACAACCCTGTCACGGCTGCCCCAGATCGTTTTTTCGCAAAGTTATGACCTGAGAGCAAGCACCATGGATGCCTATCGATCCCGGAATCTGGTGCCGCATGTGGTGCTGGAGGGCGGCGAAATGGATGCAGTGCTACGCTTTGTCGAGGTCGGGTTAGGGGTGGCAATTGTGCCGGCTACGGTACTTGTGGATCGCCCCGGGCTGACCGCTATTGCGCTTCAGAATCCGCGATTGACGCGCACCATTGGACTCGCCCATCGCCGGGACGTCAGCCTGACTCGCGCGGCAGCGGCCATGCAGGAATGCATTCTTCACACCGCTATTGAGCTCGCCGCACGGCAGCCAAGAATCACCAGCTTGCAGTGCAGCGACCAACTCAACCCATAACTCTTATCCCAAGATGAGCCGCCAGCTCGTGAGCTAACGACATCAGTTGCTGTTCGCTGATCATCGCACCGCGTAACCCTTCGATGCCTTGGACTTGCGCAATTTCAAGGCCGGTCAGATCAACCGAACTGAGGCCAGCGCGTTCCACGTTTAATGCTCCGGTACGGCAATTCTCAAACTTGACTCGCTGTGCCTTGGCTAGTTGGAGATCTATTTCGTCAAAGCTGCAATCGCGAAAAACAACATCGCGGACTTGTGCCGTGCGAAGGTTTACCCAGCCAAATTTGCAGTGCTCAAAGACCACCGAGTCAATCGAAGAGTCTGAGAGATCTGCGGATCCAAAGCGACTATGGGATATTCGCACATCGTTGAGTGTTGCGCCCGCTCCCTCAAGAATCGGCGCACTGAGCTGATTAAATTCGCATTGAATGTACCGCGCATTACGCATGGACAGCTCGCCGATGCTCAGCTCCGAGAACATGCAATCTTCGAGCCGTCCATCGGTCAAATCTAGTCTGGACTGATCAAAGCCGGTGAAATGTAGTACCTCAACATATCCACCACCCAACAGGTCTTCAATCGTTCCTGGCTCAAGATCAGGAAGTTGGAAGTCTCTGATGCGCGGGGCAGCCCCGACTGTCTTTCCACGGGCCATGCCTGGGTTCCTTTCACCGGCACATCGTGATGCTCACCCACGATGCACGTCCTTTAGTCTGCGATGCCTGCCAGCGCTGGATATAGATCCATCCAGCTAGATTTAAAACCCGACCCTGGAAGAACCACGGGCAGTACCCACCGAGACTTCAACAGCATTTCCGGTTCCACCCGAAGCATGAACATCGCAGGTTCAAGCATCCAACGATACGCCGGTCAGCCGAACCTTCGGCCAGCGACTCGTCGCAAACTCGCTATAAGTTCGTCATAAGCCACCAGTTGAGGCAAGCCGAGATTTCCCGAGCCGGAAATTTCTGGATTCTCCTGAATATGCCAAATTGCCCCGACCGCATCTTCAAGGTGGATCCAGCTAATCCATTGCTGGCCTTGCCTACAGCAAAAACCGCACCGTGCAATCTATGTGTTGCCTGGTCCTGTGAATTCAGGATTTCATTGCGCGCTTTGGAATCATAACGGCAACCCACGTTCTTTCCAGATAAGCTAATCAGCAGCTGAGCGCCATTGGCGACGTGCGCGACCGCACGGGGATCACCCCAACGGATGGGTCCACGGCGTCCAATAATCGACAACTCGTAACCTTGGGCTAACAGTTCACCTCGCAGACGTTCGCCGATGAACTCGGACGCCCCGGCCAGTAATGCGCGACGTATTGAAACCGGTGTCTTCCGTCCACGTACTGGGGCTTGAACCGAAACTTGGTGTCAAGCCATCATCGGTACCGGCAATGACCCAAAGACTAGAAATCTGCGATTACTAATTTTTTCATTTGAAGCATGTTTTCGAAGGCTCCGGGACGAGACATGAGATCGCCCATGTTACGTGGAACGATTTGCCAGCTCACTCCGTATTGATCTTGAAGCCAACCGCATTGTTCGGCTTCAGGTACCGCCGATAGCGCCGTCCATAGCCTGTCGATTTCGGCTTGATCTTCGCATTGAACCTGGATGGATATGCCTGGGGTAAAGCTGAAGGGCTGCTCGACCGCAGAATCCATGGCGGCAAAGTTTTGCCCCGCTATTTTGAAGTCACTGTGCATCACCGCTCCCTCTGTGGTGACTTCGGTGGCCTCGGGGTACGGGAACCTGCTACCGAGCTGTGCATCGGCAAAAACGTCAACATAAAAATCAACCGCAGGTACTGCCTGGTTCTGAACGGCTCCGCCAAACATCAGCGAAGGAGTCACGAATGACTCGCTCTGACCGGATTTCGTTTGCAGGAGTTGCCAACTAATCCCATAACGGTCTTGCACCCACCCGTAGAGCTCGCTGAAGGGGTATTTATCCAATGCCATCAAAACACTTCCACCCTCGAGAAGCTTGTCCCACGTCGCAGCGAGTGCTTTGCCGGCAGCTTCTGCAGAGCCCTGATAGTTCTCCGGGTCAAAGCTGAGCATAAATGAAATGGACGGATTGGGAGTGAAGTCATTGCCCGCGTTCACCAGCGTAAGCTGCGTTCCGGCGATGTTCACCGTCACCGTAAGCGGTTGGCCGGCTAACGGCTCTTGGAATTCAAGCAGCCCTTCGGCGGGATACCGGGATTCCACCGCGGAGGAGGTATCAGGGAAAATACTGCTGTAGAACTGCCCACCTTCTTCGGCGTTTCCGGCAAACCAGAGGTTGGGGATGAACTTTTGCACGCTCACTCACTCCT
>DNHA01000268.1:4852-7197 GCA_003486025.1 Micrococcaceae bacterium
AGCTAAAAAACCGGCCACGGTGTCTGCACAACAGCTGCTGAAAGGTCAGAAGCTACACCCCGGTTACCTCAGTTACGCTACTCCGGCTGAACGTCGAGGTAAATAGGATACCGGTGAACGTTCCACTAACTGCGTCCTTGGTTAGGACACGGTTTCGTCTACTTCTGATGCGCTTTGGCGGCCGGTGAACTCGTCCATGGATCCATAGATCCTGAAGACCTTGTCCGCCACTAGATCCCACGCTGTGCGTGGCAAAATACCACGCAAGGCTTGCCCAAGCTTGCTGGTCCAGGGCAACAATACCAACGGTGTTCCGCGGAGCATTGCGTTCCAGGCCTTAGTTGTTACTTGCTCCGGGTCCATGACGGGGGTCAGCAACATGCCTTTCGCCCCGGCGAACATCCCGGTGGAAACGTAAGTGGGACAAAAAGTGGTGACTTTAATGTTCCGTTCGGCTTCTTGCTCCAGTTCCAAACGCAGCGAGTCACTCCAACTCATGGCCGCGGCCTTAGAGGCTGCATAAACACTCATATTCGGGTTGGAGACCAGCGCGGCCGCCGAGGCGATGGTCAGTACTCGACCGGCACGCCCTTGCCTGCCCATATGTTCCAGCAGTGCATGGGTCAAATACATTGGGGCGAGGGAATTGACCGCCATAGTGTCCGTAATTTGCGCCGTACGATGTTTTGCAAAGCTCGTGCCGGTGACTACGCCGGCATTATTCACCAGCACGTCAACGCTCCCGCCAGCGAGGACCTGGTCTGCCGCCGCCGTAATTGCCGACTGATTTCGCAGGTCTACCACCTGGGTCTGAATCTTGCATGCAGGATTTAACTCCGTGAGTTCTTCGGCACGCGCACTGAGTTGCTCACTGGAAATATCCCAAAGGATCAGGCGCTGGGCACCTTCCAGGCAGGCCGTACGGGCGAATAGTGCACCCATTCCTTGAGCTGCCCCGGTGATCAAGACTGTCAAGCCTGCCACCGATTCCAAGCGTGCGCTCTGATTCATCGCATTCCTCCCATAGTTAAACCGATAGCGGCCAAGTGAAACTTACCCTACAACGTGAGGCGCGTTACATTGCGCACTGCGGGGGCGCGTCGATCCCCTAGTCCGTGGCGCACTGCCATCATTTGATCCCCAGCACCTCAAGTCGTTCGCGATACTCTTGAACAGTGGTGCGCGGTGACCCTAGCTTCGGCCGCCTTGTCCACCGCATCCGATGTTTACCTCCAGCAGAGGACTTACGCAGTGCATATCGACCGCCTCGACGCCGACCTCATCGAGCTCCTCACCGAATCTCCGATGCTCCCTGTTATGGAATGCGCCAGGCGCCTTGGCGTGGCACGTGGCACGGTGACTAGCCGCTTGGCACGATTGCATGTTGGTGGCGTGATCAAGGCAATCGTCCCGCAAGTGCAACCTGCCGGATTCGATTATCAGCTGGTCGCCTTCTGCTCGGTGGAAATCATCCAAAAATTTGGCCATGAACCAGTAGCCACCGGATTGGCTGATTCCATTCCCGAAATTGTGGACATGTACACGGTCACCGGAACGTCTGATCTGCAGTTGCGGGTCGTGGCAAGAAATGCCGGCGACCTTCAGGCGATCTTCGACCGGATCAACCAGGTGCCTGGGGTGGCTCGCACCTCGTCGTCCTTGGCGCTCCGTGAGCATTTCCAGGGACGAACCCTCCCGCTGGTTAAAGCCTATGCAAAAAATTCGCCACCCGATGAGAAGACTGTACAAATCGAACAGTAAATTCTGTAGCTGCAACCCAAACGGTATACAGCGTGCATAGCCTTTGGCGACCCGATTGCGCCATGCATACGCTCGCACCTACAGTCTTTTCTTGTGACTCGCTTCACCTGGGTTTGTGTCCTGGGTATCAAATTCTCGGCAGACCGCCCTTCACCGTTTTGCTTACGGCGATTCATGACTTTTAGAGAGGAATAAATGAACATCAATCAACGCCCCTCCCTCGCCGCTGTTCCGGCTTACCGCCAGGGGAAATCTGCTGCGCCAGGCGCCTCGAAGCTCTCGTCCAATGAATCGCCACATGCGCCGCTGCCTTCGGTGGTTCAAAGCATCGCGCAGGGTCTGGAGAACATCCATCGCTACCCAAATATGGCCGCTCCCGAACTCATTAGTGCATTAGCTAAAGAGTATGACTTGGATCCGGAACAGATTTCGTTGGGGGCAGGCTCCGTTGAAGTAGCCTCCCAGCTCATCCATGCTGTGGCCGGTGAAGGCGACGAGGTGATGTTCGCATGGCGTTCATTTGAGGCCTATCCATCGCTGGTTCGAATCGCTGCAGCCGTACCGGTTGAGGTACCGCTGGACGC
>DNHA01000268.1:7287-27393 GCA_003486025.1 Micrococcaceae bacterium
TGCAACCCGAATAACCCCACCGGCACCGTTGTTGCCGCTGAGGCGTTGGAAGCATTCGTGGCGGCGGTCCCGGAAAACATCCTGGTGGTCATTGACGAAGCCTATGTACACTTTGACCGCTCGGATATCCGCGCCGACGGGCTCAAGCTCTTCCGCAAGTACCCGCACGTTGCCGTTCTGCATACCTTCTCCAAGGCTTACGGCTTAGCCGGACTGCGTATTGGATATGCCATCAGCCCACTTCAGGTTGCACAGAACCTGCGCAAGGTCGCGGTGCCTTTCGGCGTCACCGACCTTGCTCAGCGTGCAGCTGCGGCCTCGCTCGCAGCCGCCGAGGAACTCAACGTTCGCATTGAGGAAGTAGTTGAGCAACGCGATCGCATGCTCGAAGGACTGCTGGCCGCCGGTTATCCAGCGGTGCCCTCGCAGGCCAATTTCGTGTGGGTTGCTGCCGGTGAAGGCACTGCCCAGTTGGAGGCCACCTTGAACGAAGGAAACGTCGTGGCTCGTGCCTTTGCCGGCGAGGGTCTGCGCATTTCTTCGGGCAATCCCCACGACGTTGACCGCGTCTTGGCCGCCGTGAACAACAAAGTACAGGTANNAAGATCAGCATCCAGAAAAATGACGATGCCCCCAAACTTCATGCCGGGCTGACTCAGCGTCAGATCTCCATGATGGGCCTTGGCGGCGCTATTGGTGCAGGACTCTTCGTAGGCTCAGGCCAAGCAATCTCAATCGCTGGCCCAGCTGTTCTGCTCTCCTACCTGATCGCCGGCACCGTGGTTATCGTGATCATGTCGATGCTCGCCGAAATGGTAGCGGCAGACCCCTCCTCCGGAGCATTCAGCACCTTCGCTCATAAAGCCATGGGTAGCAGCACCGGCAGTACCGTTGGCTGGCTCTATTGGATCCAGCTAGTCGTGGTCATTGCGGCCGAAGCAACCGGTGCGGCCGCAATTGTTGCCGCGTGGTTCCCCAACTTCCCGCAATGGGCTTGGGTCTTGGGCTTTGTGGTCCTGTTCACCGGCGCTAACTTACTGGGCGTGGGAAACTACGGAAAGTTCGAGTTCTGGTTTGCGTTCATCAAAGTCGCGGCAATTGTCGCCTTCCTGGCCGTCGGCGCGCTAGTTCTGCTTGGAATTATTCCTACCGACGAGCCTGTTGGCTTGGCAAACCTTGCCGCCCACGGCGGATTCGCCCCGGCAGGTTTGACCGGTATCGCAGCGGCCTTGCTCATCGTGATCTTCTCCTTCGGCGGTACCGAAGTAGTCTCCATCGCCGCAGCCGAGTCCGATGACCCACAGGGCAATATCAAACGGACCATCAAGTCCGTGATGATGCGAATCATGTTCTTCTACCTCGGCTCGATCATCGTGATCGTCGCAGTGCTTCCCTGGAATAACCCCGCCATTGTCGACGGTCCATTCTCAGCGGTCCTCGGCGTGCTGAACGTACCTGGCGTTGAACTAGTCATGAGCGCCGTGGTGGTTATCGCACTGCTCTCCGCCATGAATGCAAACATCTATGGCGCCTCGCGCATGCTCTATTCGCTCGGCACCCGCAAGATGGCTCCGCGCGCGGTCACTCACGTCACCGGTAAGGGAGTTCCGGCCAAGGCCGTGCTCGGCTCGGTAGCGTTCTCCTTCATGTCAGTGGTGTTGAATTGGATCTGGCCAGATGCAGTCATGCCAATTCTGCTCAACGTCGTCGGCTCAACGATCATCGTGATTTGGTGCTTTATTGCGCTCACACAATACATCCTGCGCCGTCGTGCAGAACGCGACGGAACGCACTTGCCACTGAAGCTCTGGGGCTTCCCATACTTATCCTTAGCCACCATTGCCATGATGGTTGTCATTGTGGCCATCGCGATGACAGATGCGGTAGCCCGCACGCAGCTTCTGCTTACTCTTGGCTTGACCGCTGCCCTGTGGCTAGTTTCCAAGGCTTTGAAATTGGGAGCTGCCACGCACCAGCGGTAGTTGACTACCCGAACAAAAACCGGGAAGCCGGCGAAACCTTTGGTTCCGCCGGCTTCCCGGTTTTTTGTCTACGTATTTCAGGCCGATCGACGTTTGACCATTTCATTAATCCAAATCGGAGCAAAGGGGGAAGTGCATCCGGCAGGTGTGGGATAGTCGGCCAAAACCTGCAAGGATTCTCCGATGCTCAAAGCACGGGGGCGAAGTTCTTCGTTCTCGATACCTATATGGGCCAGAGTATTGTTCATGGCCCATTGCAAACGCTGCGGGGCATGAAGCATCTGGGCCTCGACAATGTCAAGCAACGTGGATAACTCGAGATTTTCCGGAGCTTTAACCACTTGGTGGGCGGTCAGCTCCCACCCGGCACTAGCCACCACTGAATCCGGATCATCCACGAGCCTAAGGCGAAGCTCTTCAAGATGCTTGCTCTTTTTCACGACGTAGCTCAGGAACCACGCCTGAACCTTTGGCGTTCGCGATTGCCTGACCCACTGTTCCAGGTCATCAACGGTGAACGCCCGAGGCTTGCATATGAGAGTGGCGACCAGCTGGCATCCGGTGTGATCTGTTTGCCACAGCTCCGCGGCAAGTTCGTGATTACTTTTCAGCGCCTTGGCCAGGGCCCGCAGTTTGCCAAGATTTACCCCGTAGTCGTCCCCGTGTTTCTCGTTGATGGCGCGTATCCGCGGATCTTCTAAGGATTCCAGCGCCCTTTGCACATCGGCAACGTCGCTCGAAGGACTTAGTTCAATGTCGGTGCTCATGTCCCTATCTTCCCTCATATATGGCTCTGGATCATCAACCGCACTTCAACGCCCATGCTTGCTGGGTCAGCAGCCGGCCTGCTCAGCAAGTCCGGGAAGCAGGCGTTTGAGCCAACGTCTTTGCCCGAAAGTTTCTACCGCTTTGGGATGATAGTTTTCTCTGACCCAAGTCACGGCATCCGCTGGCAAGACGCCACCGAGCACGGCCAGCACCGCGAGGGCGGTTCCGGTCCTCCCTACTCCCCCGCGGCAAGAGACTTCAACGCGTTGAAACTTGGCCCGCAGGTATGCTTCACGGAGCGCAGCTACGGCACAATCGGTTGACGCGGGTGTCGAAAAATCTCTCCAATGGACCCACTGGTATTCTCGGTCGGAAAATTGAGGATCCCGGCTGAGAAGATACACTCCAAAATCTGGAGGGTCTAAGGTCCTGCTACGTTTCAGGCTGGCACCTCGAATTTGTCTCCCATCTGGCAGACGCACCACACCATGCTCAGCGGCCGGCGGTTCTGCTCCATCTGACCATTGCCCGGGAACCTTGTGCATATCCATAGTTAGCCGCCGATGGCCTGCACAGGTTGACGAAGGATCGTCCGGAGCTTTTCCGGTGCAACACGTCTCGGATCACTCAGGTAAATTTCGTGATGTTTCCCAGTCAGCTCCAGAGCATGTCCGGGAATGAAGTCCTGATGCAATCGGCTTAGTGTCCGGGCTTCATCGTCATAGGGACCCAGATGCAGGGTCTGGACGCATAGCCCTTCGGCAAAAAATTCGAATCGCACCTTGTCGAGATCTATCGGTGGGACTTTCTGGCCCAAGTCTTCCTTGATGCTTTCAAACATGCTTCGCTCTACCCAATCAGGAACCATGATCATCATGGTCCAGTGCCACAAAGACTTGTCCCTGCGCACGGTAAAGGAGTCCATATCCTTCGCCCACCAGAGCCCTTCTAAGGGCATCACCACGTAGTCCCGGCCAAGTTCACGTTTACTGAAAAACTTCAGCTTGTAGGCCACCGGATACAGCGCCTGCAGTGCTTGAGCGTAGACCGGTGAAGTGTTCGGATCCCCGTACCCATCAACCATCAGGTATCTGCGTTCGGGTAGCTCAATCAGTGCGAACTCTTCGTGCTTTGCTTGATACCCGAGCAAGCTTTTCTTCAGGTCGACTTTCTCAGCCATCGGTTGCGCTCCTTTTTAAAACCATCCACGTCGTCGGAAGACAATATAGAGGATCGCTGCGAACCCAATCATCAAGATGACTGCCGCCGGATAACCCAAAGCCCAGTGCAGTTCGGGCATTACGTCGAAGTTCATTCCATAGATCGCTGCAATCAGGGTCGGCGCGAACAAGATCGCCGCCCACCCTGAAATCTTTTTCATATCCTCGTTTTGACGTTGCGCCACCAGCGTCGAATTCACATTCAGAATTTGCGAGAGCGCATCACGGTATTCCACGGTCTGCAAATGCGCTCGTGTCAGGTGATCGGTGACGTCCTGAAGGTAGGTTTGCAGGTCATTGGGTACGTCATATTTATTGAAGCCATCCGATAGCGAACGAACTACTTCAAGCAATGAGGCCGTCGCGTGCTGCATATCGATAATTTCTTGGCTCAACCGGTAGATACGTTCGGTGACTGCTGCATCGCCGCTAAAGACCTGCCGCTCGATCTGTTCTTTATCTATTCCCAAGCCTTGCAAGACCGGCACGTAGCCATCGACAATCTCATCCAGCAGCCTGTAGAGCACCGCTTCGGCGCCCATGCTCAATAGTTTGTTATCTGCTAGTAATGTCCGATCCCGGGCCACGAATTCGTCTGCCACCGAGGTTTCAAGCTCTAGGCCAGGTGTGCCATCGATCCAGCGATGGTCTTGGCAAAGCACCGCTATGGAACCCGGTCGAAGAAGGATGTGAAATTCCGAAAGCTCGACTTCTTCTAGGTCATCCAAGTATCGAGCCGAACGCACTACCAGGAGCAGTACATTGCCATATCGTTCTAGTTTTGGCCTTTGCCGCGCATGCATCAAGTCATCCACCAGGACCGGGTGCAATTCCCAGGCTTCTGCGAGGTCGTGGATATCTTGTTCATCGGGGGTCGGGTACAGGCTCAGTGACACGCGCCCTGTGGCACTGTCAGCGTATTCCAACGCTTCAGTAGGCGACGTAGCAGCCGGCGCTGCGCTGACCGAACCATTCTCAACGAATCTCACCATAAAAGGCGCATGTTCAAACTTCAGAGCATCTTTGGCTCGATTAGTACGGTGTAATACTTTGCGGGTTGGTTCCCTCATCTGGGCTCCTGTCCAAAATCCAACGAAACTTGGGCGTAGGCGAATTCCGCGGCATTCCAGTGAACCAAACGGGCGTCAACGTATCTTATCCCTCTAAGCTATAGCGCCAACGGGGCAATCGACGTCGCTACACGCGTCTTTTCTGCTGTTAGTAGTCATTTTCTCACCTTGGGACATTTCACCGACGGCATCACTGCTGCAGTCTTCATGGGCATCTGTGCTTTACGGCGCGATCGCAGGAACGTTCTCGCTGGCAGAGACTCGCTACGGGGTAAAGGTCCGGACCTCGACTGCCGGGATGATCGATGGCATGACATGTGCCGGTGGCGTAATTGGCCATTTCGTGGCCGGCTTCTTAGCTGATGTGGAATAGCTTCCTGCCGAGATCTGTTTGCCATCATCATTCCGTTGGCCCTGGACGTCTTGGCACTTCCGCGCGGTTCGTATTATTGCGACTCTACGTGCCGCACATGCAGATGAGCTCGGAAGCTTCGGCATAGCTAGCTGTTTAGGCTTCCCCACGCGATGCACCCCATTCCTGCTCCAGAAGGCCACAGTGCCCTTCAGCACTGTAAACACTCAGGCGAAGGCAGAACGGCCGACAAGTATCATCTTGATGCCGATGCTGCTGGCATCGCGAGTACGCAGTGGTATTCCAACAACTGACTGCCTTTGAACCTTTGATACGGTAATCGAGTGAAGAAGTCCCGGATACTCGTAATGGTCGCGGCGCTCTTCCTTGTCGCCGTGGGGCTTGTCGTCTGGAATCCATGGGATCCTTGCGATGCGCCTCAACCGATATGCGAAAATTTCGAAAAGATTCAGAACCTAGACGGCATCGCCTCGGTACAAATTGACTACGAGACTATAGCCATTGACCCCAAGGACGGAGGAAGCTCCTCCGCCAGCTGGACTGTGAATCTGTCGGAGAACCAGCAGGATAGCTCAGCCATTAAAGCTGCGGTACGCGCAGAGGAGATCCTCCAAGGAACGGTGGTTCCCGCCGTAGAGCTACAAAACTACTCTCGGTACGTGCTCGGACAACCCCAGGTCGTCAATTCCGAAGCGGCAACCGGGGAATATTATGCTCTGAATATCTCCCCCTTTGAGGATCTTCAGAGCGAACTGCGCCAAGCTTTCATGCTCAGAAATGCTGGTGCTCTGCGCGTCACCAACTCATCTGTGGTCGCTGCCAACTCACACGAATTGCTACAGGTAGCCAATTTTGCCAAAGAACACGGTTTCGACGTCAGTCTGGAAACCGAGGACCGAAAAGTGCGCTATACGCCTGATCCAGCGATCGATATGGAAAAACTGGCTTTAGTCATCGATGCGGGAGCATTGCCCAACGTAGAAACAGCCCTCTACGGTAGTCAAATGCTTTCCGTTCACAGCACCACTGCCGATAGCACCGTCGAAACCAGCGCCATTCAACAATGGCTGGAGCAGCGCACACCGCCACACAACGAATCATTAAAGTACTCTGTTTCCTCCCCTGGCTACGCAAAAATCCTTGAGGGCTGGATTGGCAAAGTACTCCCGGATTCATTGATCCCTGTGCCCGCACCATTACCCGAGGGAACCACAGCGTGGAAACAAGATCCGAATGCTAATCACTGTACGACCGACGACGTGAAGTTCGAGCTTAGCGCCCCTGACGCGGCTGTAGGCTCCCGATACTTATCGGTCTACGCCACGAACATTTCTGATGCACCTTGTGCGGTTCAGGGCGTGGCGAATCTGGAGTTTCTCAACGAAGAGGGTAGTCCCCAAACGGATGTTACCGTGACAGCAGATCCGGGAATCTCCCCAGAATTAGTGGTCATTCCCGTAGGAGAAACGGCGATGACCACAATGAAATGGGGTGCCATGTCCACGTCTCAGGATCCTGATGAAACTACGCGTCTGGAAATCTCTTTGCTGCCCGGTCTGGAACCGACGAAGCTAACGCCCCAAATTGACGGCGCCGACACCTCGCTAGATATTCTCGACGGTGCGAAGATCCGCATTAGTCCGTGGGTGCAAGCTTTGGAGGGATGGAGCAAGCCTAACTAGTCTTGTCCGGCTCTCGACAAGGCTGCGCTAGCTAGTTCAACTAGGTACGGCGACCGCGCTCGGAAAGCCATAAACCGGTTCGCAGCAGAATACTGGCAATGCATCTGAACATAGTCAAAAAGCTTGCGACTCATTACAGCAGCGGCGCTAAGGGGAATCGAAACCCTGACCTCTTCGTTGCGTAGTCCTGACCAAAACAGTCCCCAAAGCATCGATTATGCCCAAGACAGCGAGATCTTTACGAGTTCAATGGATTCAGCATTGGGTCTGTTACTCGCTTAAAACCATGACTTTGGAAAGAAAATGGTTATACCTCGACAGTTTACCCGGGCTCAACAATGCAGGGACAAAATCGGCCGACTACGGGAACCATCCAGAAACGAGAATCGGTCCTGGGATTACGTGAGCTGCAGCGGTTACCACCTATACAATTATTCATGATCGAATCAATTGTTACCATTGGCGCGGAAAATTTTCTTCCGGGGCAATATTACTCCCGCCGCGTGCTCGCTACATATCTGCGAATGCAGCCTGAAGCCTTGGCCGATTGAGCTGCCACTGGTAATGGTCCTTAAGGAGTGATTTCTCAGGGAATCAGACTTATGCCATCGAAAAGGTCGTCTCTTGGCTTTATAGCTTTACGACTCGCCCAAAAACGAAATCGAGTAGGTGGAGATTTCTAGCCCCGCCTACTCGATTATTGTGCATCTTACGGAAGAGTCGAGCTTATACGGGCGCATGCTTTTTGTTAAGCTTTCTGTACTCGAGCAGTGCGTCGATTGCCGGGTTGCTTGGCTTACCGAGTTTCTCGATAATCCTGGCAGAGATCGCAGCCTTCTCCAACACCACTGGAAGCTCGCTCATGGTGTACTTCTGACTTAAAGGGGTGTTGTCTTTGTCTAGAACAACATAGAAGTCTTTGATCTGAACGAGACGAGGCTTGTTATCTTCAGCTGGCATTCATCCCACCTCCCTTCGTTTCTGTAACATCCATCTTACTCTCCTCTGTAATTTCTTTCAGATCGTCAGGAGAGAGCGGTTGAGGTGCTCCAAGGAGTAATTTAGCGGAAATGCGTTCAAGCATGTCCTTCTCGCTTTGAGAAACTTTCCATCCAACCTTTTTCAGCTGCTTAATTCGGATGTTGTAATTCACCTTTTCTTCATACGACGCATTCGGTTTGAGAACTGGATCTAACAGCGACTCGATGACATCCATCCCGACAACCTGTGATTTGCCGCCAGATTCCAACGCTTTGTCCACCCCGTACTGGACGCGTTTCCACCATTGGTCGGCATGATCGACCCGTATCCGGAGCTTTAAGGTTCTGATTGCGATCCACGCGGCGACGCCAGCAACGATCGGCGTAAGAAACGGAGTGATCGCCTCTAACATGATACGCCTGCACACATGCCGTAAGAGCGATTTTCAATGGCCATCACTCCCCCAATCTAAACAGTCAATTGATCTGATCATAAGCGTTCGTGGGCATGCTGTCATCAGGGACTCGTCCGCCGAATCGATGTGACGGTGGCAGTACGTCGTATATTCATCTCATGACCGATACTGCCCAACAGAACCGCGACGTCGAAGCGGCAAAATTCATCGTGCGATGACTGAATATCATTCGTGAGGATGAAGCGGCGTTGCAACAGCTGCCCTCGCCACAGTAGAGGGCGGCCCTATGGGACGACGAGCAAGCCCTGCCCGAGCTCTCAATCACGGCATTCGTCCAGTCCAAGCTTGCAGTGGCGTACGGTCACATCACCGTGCTGGCTAAAGTAGTGGGGCTCAAGCCAGGCGATGAAATTTCAGAACTGGATGCTCCCCCGTATGGATGCTTTGAATTGATCCGAACCGCAATGGAGTGCGCGGCACATGCATCGTGGGTGATTACGCCGGACGATACCCGCAAACGCTTAGAACGTAGACTTTTCTCGGAAGCCGACGAAATCGAAA
The DNA here is from genome assembly GCA_003486025.1 of Micrococcaceae bacterium. Classification (GTDB taxonomy): domain Bacteria; phylum Actinomycetota; class Actinomycetes; order Actinomycetales; family Micrococcaceae; genus Glutamicibacter. The sequence goes on from DNHA01000268.1 coordinate 16,340, forward strand.
ATGTCGAAAAATATCTAAAGGCGTCCAAGAGTGAAAATATGCAGCAGATAGAGAACAAAAAGTCTCGACTCAAGCAGTATTCGCGGCGACTCGATGACGATTTCATCCCGTGGAAGGCTACCGATGATGGCCGAGAAGTATCCAAAATAGGCATCGTAAACTTGATCAGTCAGGTCCAGGACTTCAGAGATCCCCAGGCTCTTGGCGGGTTCAAAACTGGCGTTTCGTGGAGTGCAATTTGGCGTGCATGTAGCGGAGCAGCGCATGACTCGACTTGGATCATGACATTACTAAACACGCTTGAACCCGTTGAGGGGACGCGGGAAGGCTTCACCGAGCGCCATATCGTCGGTCCGAATTATGACACCATCAAGTTTGCTTTATTCGGCGCTACGGAGCTTTTGGTGAGTGCCTTGGAAAGGTTCGCTGAGTTATCACTGCCCGGACATCAGGAGGCCTGATATAACTTCACGCATTCAATAGTTTGCATCCTAGGCTAGATGGAGCACATCAAGGTTTGTAGGGACTTGATCTATTGAGTCTCGGTCGTGGGAACGTCGGTGGTGATGCTGTGCCGCACTCAGTCCCGGATTGGAACTGCGCCTTGCACCAGAACGCAGCGGAGTCATCTACAATCCCGCGAGCACGTGGCTGCTCATTCCCGGATCGACCAAGCTCAGCATCAGTGAAGTCACCCTCATGACCGCTTGTTGATCCAAAACATCCGTGCCCGGGACTGCCCGCGCTTCATACGGCACTGATCAGCCCAGGGTTCGTCGCTAAAACCGGCGACCGCATACTGGCTACATCAACGGCCATAGGGAGTGAACCGCAGCAGCTCAGCATCTCTGAAATGGATTCGCGGCGGCAGGCCTTGGGCCCTAGGTCCTACCGGCACCGGCAAGAGCTCAATGCTGCTGAACCGTATTCGGCAGAACTTGGAAGCCGGCCGGTCAGTCATCGTGAGCGAGCCCAAAGATCTTGTGGTCGATGTGCTCACGCAGATTCCAGACCACCGCATACACGACTTGGTACTCCTCGATCCGCTCGATAAAGCACCCACCGGGTTCATCCCCCTAGATCTTGCCGGACGTTCACCCGCATTGGTTGCAGATCAGCCCTTCAGCTTCTTCGCCGCTGAGTACGGAAAGGACTTACTCGGACCTCGGTCGGCTGACTTCCTCCAGCTTGCACTGGACACAGTTGCACACGATGAGAACCCCACACTCGTCAAGCTGCCGATCCTGCTGACCAATCCACCATTCCGACAGAAACTCACTGCACTCCGGATCGCCGCCGACCCGCTGCATGCCGCACCATTTTGGCATTGGTACGAAAGCCTGGCATCAGATGCCCGCACCCAAGTGATCGCGCCGATCCAGAATGAGCTCCGATTCTTTCTGCAAGAACCGCTGCGCAGCGTCCTGGCGCAACCCTCGTCACGCTTCAACCTCCGGGGCCCCGTCAACGGAAACAAGGTCCTGCTCGCGCCCTTCACGGGGGCACGCTTGGAACCGAAGCCGCGTAACAGCCCGGATCATTGGTGATCAGCGAACTCTGGGAAGCATTCAAGGAGCCCGTCCGTGTTACGGAACGACTGCGCAGCACCGTGATGATCTACCTGGACGAAGCGCAGTTGTTCCTCGAACACTTCCCCGTAGACACTGTCGAAGCGCTGGCCATGAGCAATTCTCGACGCACGGATCTCACACCCGATAGAACACAAGAATCCCACCTCGCGAAAGGCGAGATGGGATTCTTGAATTTAATTTGTGGAGATAAGGGGATTCGAACCCCTGACCTTCTGCATGCCATGCAGACGCGCTACCAACTGCGCCATACCCCCAAAGGATTGCTTTCTGATCAGGCAACTTACTAATCATAAGTGAGCTCTGACCGAGGAAGCAAATCCGATTTTTAGTTAAGACTATTTGGCTTCTGCAGTGATTTCGATGACCGGGCAGTCAGACCACAGTCGGTCCAGAGCGTAGAAGACACGGTCTTCTTGGTGCTGGATGTGGACGACCACGTCACCATAGTCCAGAAGAACCCAACGGCCCAAGCCGAATCCTTCGCGGCGTACCGGACGAAGGTCGAACTTTGACAGGACCATTGCCTGGACCTCGTCAGCGATTGCGTTGACCTGTGGCTCAGAACCACCGGAGACGATCAGGAACGCGTCAGTTACGCCCATACGTTCGGCGACATCAAGTGCCACAATGTCTTCTGCCAACTTGTCAGATGCGGCCTGAGCGGCCACCTGAACGAGGGCGATAGAGTCTGCGTGTGCTCCCATGAAGTGGGGTGTCTCCTTATAGAGGTATAGATCGAGAACTTAATTGTCCTACGAAGACAGCGAACTGATCAACATGACAATACCCGCAATGAGCGCGGCACCGCCCACGCTGAGTGCAGCGATCATAGCAATCAGCATGTTGTTTGCACGCCGAACGCCGTGAGTTTGAGCATCCAATGGCACCAGCCCTTGAGCATCAACCGCCTCGATACGTGGCATTTCCACATTCGCTTGCGGCGCTGAAGCTTGAGCAGTCGATTGCTCATTTGGGCCAGCGGGTTTTACTTGCGGCTTTGCCGCTGGCTTGACCGCTGGGGTGGCCGCAGGTTTAGCCGCGGGTACGGGTTGCGGCTTCGCCGAGGCCGGTGCTGATTTAGCGGGTGGGACCTTTGAAGCAGGCTTGACCACCGGCTTAACAGTTTTCGAGGCAGGTTTTGGAGGCATCTTGCCGACACTTGGCTTCTTCGATGCCTGCGAATTATGCTTCAGTTTGTCCGAGAGCTTTCCGCTGGAATCTAGGTCCAGCGAGACGCTTTCGGTCTTGGGTCCTTGCACGCCAGTCTTCGCGATACGGTCTTCGACTTCGCGAATATTACCCAGGGCACCGGTAAAAGGATCGGAGAGCGGCTGCTCTTTACCCTTCTTGGCGTTCTCAATACGCAGTCGTTCACGCTCGGCCGCGCGACGAGAAATAATCGCAGCACGAGCGGCCATTTCCCGCTGATGCGCCAGCACTTCGAGATCAATCTCACCATCATCTTCATTCAAAAGATTCGGATCAACTGGAGTCTTGGGATCGTGGGAGCGTCGAGCGGCCAGGGCCTCTTCGACACTCATCACCGTGGTTTCCGGTGAATCGTCCGTCGGCTTCGGTTTCGGAGCTGGCTTAGCCGTGTTGGGCTTCTGATTCGCAGAGTGAGGATTCTGATCCGCGAGCGACTGCAAACGTAGCTGGCGTCGCGTCAACGGTTTCGGCTCTTCGGCCGGTTCCACCGTGGGAACGTTAGTGGTCAGCGCACCGACCTCTTCTTCAAGGCGACGGCGTTCGCGCAGTGCTTCGCGATCACGGGCACGGCGCAGAGAGGCGCGCTCCCCCAATGGCTGATCTGCCGATTCATCAGGCTTTGCAGCGGACTGAGTTTTTGGTTCCGCGCTAGGCTTCGCGACGCTGTCAGCCCGATTTACAGCTGGCTTGGGAGCTGCTGGAGCCGTCTTGGGTTCCGTTGGCTGCTTGGGGGCTGAACTGGCCTTTGGAGCAGCGGCTGGCTTGCCTACTGGCTTCTTTGCTTCGGCGGCTGAAGTCTCCGGTACTCCGGATGGGCTTTTATCAACCGGCGCTTTTATCGAGGCAGGCTTCGCCGGCGCTTTAGTCAGCGGTGTTTTTGCTTCCGGTTTCGCCGAAGGCTTTGAAGCAGATGGAGCGGCAGTTTTCGGGTCAGCTGGGCTGGCACCTGCCGAAGGCTTAACATCCTTCTTTTCAGTTGCCTGCACATCGGCTAGCTTCTTGGCTTCCTGCTCGGCCTTGCTGCTGGCCAGCATGGCTTCCATTTCAGCGCGCCGCTTTTCACGCAATGCTCGCCGGCTTGAAGCCGGCTGCGTGTTATCGCTCATCCTGTTCTTCTCCCGACCGCGTAGACAAAATACCGTCACCCTTACCTAGAGATTATGCCGTGTTAGAGGTAGCAATGTGAGGTTACGACTCGGTATAGAGCCCATATTTTGCAATGTACTGCACCACACCGTCCGGAACCAAGTACCAGACAGGCTTGCCTTGGGCTACTCGACCGCGGCAATCTGTGGAGGAAATCGCCAATGCTGGGATTTCTAATAATGAAACGTTCTCTTGGTGAAGCTCCGGAAGCACATGCCCGGGACGGCTTACACCGACAAAATGCGCCAAGTCCCAGACTTGATCTATGTCTTTCCAACTGGCGATACGGCTGAGCGCATCGGCACCGGTGATAAAGAACAGCTCCGCCTCGGGACGTTCGGCACGAAGATCGAGCAAGGTGTCGTGCGTATACGTTGCGCCTTCACGGTCGATGTCCACTCGGCTCACCGTGAAGCCCGGGTTCGAAGCCGTCGCAATAACCGTCATCAAGTAACGGTGCTCGGCGGCAGATACCACTCGTGAGGATTTCTGCCAAGGCTGTCCGGTAGGAACGAACACCACTTCATCCAGATCATATTCAGCAGCAACCTCGCTGGCTGCTACCAGGTGACCATTATGGATGGGATCAAAAGTACCGCCCATCACGCCGAGGCGCAATGGGCGGTTCTTATCTTTTGGACCAGTCAAAACTAGTGCTTGTCGCCATGAACCTTGAACTGACGGTGAACATCTTCACCCTCAGGATGATCCGCGTGACGCATGCCCACGTTGGTGTAGGAAACGGCGACCAGCAACAACACCATCAGCGTAAGGAAGATGCCACCACCAATGATGATTGCCATGGTGTGCGGGTCCATGCCGGTGGATGCAGCTTCAGAAGCCATAATCAACGCGTTCAACTTATTTCTCCAAACGTTTTAACGAGACCATATTTGCATGACAAACACTGGTCCGAAAAGTAACGGTACGATTCTTCTACATCCTACCGAAAACACAGAACATAAACTATTTACGAATATGCCCGTCGCCCTGGACGATCCATTTGGTTGTCGTCAGTTCGGACAAGCCCATGGGACCGCGGGCATGCATCTTCTGTGTGGAGATGCCCACTTCTGCGCCTAAGCCCAGCTGTCCCCCGTCGGTGAATCTAGTCGAAGCATTAACAATCACTGCGGCAGATTCAATCTCCGCAATAAATCTCTCGGATTCAGCCAGTGATGAAGTAATGATCGCTTCGGTATGTCCGGTGGAGTATTCGCGGATATGCTCCAGCGCCTCATCCATCGTATCTACGAGCTTAACCGCGATGTCCAGGTCTAGGTACTCGTTGCGCCAGTCATCTTCGCCGGCAGCAATAGTCTCAATCCCCGGCACCAAGGCAGCAACACGTGCGTCGGTATGCAACGTCACGCCAGCCTGCGCGAGAGCTTTGAGTACCGCCGGCGCAGCCGCAGCATCTTTGGCGATCAGCAGGGTTTCTACCGTATTGCACACGCTGGGACGGTGAGTCTTCGCGTTGAGCAAGATGTCGGTTGCCATTTCCTCATCGGCGCTTGCGCCCATGAAAATGTGCACATTGCCTTCGCCGGTTTCGATCACTGGAACCTTGGCCGTGGTCACCACGCGCTGGATCAATTCCCGGCCACCGCGTGGGATCAGCACATCGATACGGCCACGTGCTGCCATCATCGCATCGGCGCCTTCGCGTCCGTATTCGTCCACTGAGATCACTAGATCCCGCGGCAAGGAGACGGACTCCAAGGCGTTGCGGATGTAGTTGACCAATGCGACATTCGAGTTCAGCGCAGCGGATCCACCACGGAGCAATACCGCGTTGCCGCTCTTGAGCGACAACCCCGCGATATCAACGGTCACGTTGGGACGCGCCTCGTAAATGGTGCCGATAACGCCCATGGGGACGTTGATCTGACGCATCCGCAAGCCATTCGGGAGGGTCTCTCCACGCACAACCCGGCCAACCGGATCGGGTAGGCCGATAAGCTCTTCGAGCGCTGAGATCAGTCCGTTGATACGCTGGTCATCAAGCTTGAGCCGGTCAAGCATCGCAGCACTCGTACCGCGCTCCCGGCCATTTTCCAGGTCTTTGGCGTTTGCAGCCATGATTTGCTGACGGTGAGCATCGATGGTGTCAGCGATGGCGCGCAGCGCCTTATCTTTCCAATCACGGTTTGCTCGCGCAAGTGTCCGCGAGGCCCGGCGGGCCCGATCTGCCAGCTGGTTGACCGACGTAGCAACGTCGGTGGTGGATTCGGTCTTGGTTTCGGCTGAATCTAGACTCATGTCTCCCATTCTATTGACCTACTTCCATCAAAGCCAGATCATCGATATGCACTACGGCCTTCTCGTAACCTTCGCCAAGTGATTCGGCGATCTCGCCGGTGGTACGTCCGAGCATGTCTGGAAGTTCTTCAGAAGAATAATTTACTAGGCCCCGGCCGATAATGGTGCCTTCAGCATCACAGATCTCCACTGCGTCACCGGCTTCGAACTCTCCGCGAATTGCGGTGATGCCGGCGGCAAGCAATGAGTTCGTCCCATCGGCCACAGCACGTACTGCGCCGGCGTCCAAGATGAGCCGGCCTTCGGCGGATGCTAGGTGAGCAAGCCATACGTCACGGGCCGAACGGCGCGTGTTGCGTGCCGCAAACCAGGTACCAACATCTTCGCCGGCTAGCGCACGCGCAGCGTTATCGGTGCTCGTGACCAAGGTAGGAATACCTGCTGAGGAACTCATGGTCGCGGCATCAACCTTAGTGATCATGCCGCCGGTGCCGACGCCCGCTGACCCTGGGGTGCCGAGGTCAACCGTGTCGAGTTCATCGGGGTGGCCCACATGCGAGATAGATCTTCCGCCGTCCTTTGGATGTGCGTCATAAACCGAGTCAACATCGGAAAATAGTAGCAACGCATCGGCCTTGATCAGGTGGGCTACCAGCGCGGCCAAACGATCATTGTCGCCAAAACGGATTTCCCGGGTGGCTACGGCGTCATTTTCGTTGACAATCGGCAGGACGCCGAGATTCAGCAAACGTGTCAGTGAACGCAGTGCGTTGGTGTACGTGGTGCGGTGCATCAAATCGTCCGCGGTCAACAGCACCTGTCCGACGTTCAGATCATGCTTGGCGAATTCTTGGGTGTACTGCGCTAGCAGTAACCCCTGTCCTACTGCAGCTGCCGCCTGCTGGGTGGCAAGGTCTTTAGGACGCTTGTCCAATCCCAGCGGCGACAGCCCTGCGGCAATAGCACCGGAGGAGACTAAAACGATTTGAGTGTCGTCGTGCACGGTGTGTGCGAGAGTGTCGGCCAGGAACTTCAGCCGCTCATGGGAGATTCCCCCGCTGACGGTTGTCAGCGAGCTGGATCCCACCTTGACCACTAGTCTTCGTGCTTGAGGTAGATCTCGAAGTGAGGAAATTGAAGATAATGTCTTGGTTGCTCGCACATTCATACTTAGTCTTCCTTTTCTGCTGCTCGATCCTTCGCAGCGCGTTCAGCGTTCTTAGCATGCACAGACTCGGTCCAGATACCCGCGCGGCGCTCAGCTTCAAGCTCCGCACGTGCCTCGGCCTTCGCGGCACGGCGATCTTCATGCTCGGCGCGCTTCTGTTCACGAGTCTTGCGGTTTCGGTCTTCCAGACGGATGTCTTCGCCACGGCGTGAGCCGAGCAATTCTGCTCCGGCAGCCATGGTTGGCTCCCAATCGAAGACCACCGAGTTTTCTTCGGAGCCAATCACCACGGCGTCGCCAGGCTTTGCCCCGGCCCTGAACAACTGGTTTTCGACACCCAGCTTTGCCAGGCGGTCTGCCAGGTAGCCAACTGCTTCGTCGTTGCGGAAGTCGGTCTGCACGATCCAGCGTTCAGGCTTTTCACCAATGACCCGCCACAGCGGTTCGTTGCTCACCTCTTCACGGCGAATAATAAATTCGGCCTTCTTTCCGGTGCGTTGACGCAGCATCGGAACTTCCACAATTGGGGATTCTTCGACGCGCTCGGCGCGTGCCTTCTCTACCAATTCAGCCATGGCGAAGGTCAAATCACGTAATCCATTACGTGCCAAAGCCGAGATTTCAAAGACGCGGTAGCCACGTTTTTCGAGCTCTGGGCGCACAAACTCGGCCATGTCGGCACCGTCTGGCATATCCACTTTGTTGAGTGCAACAAGTTTTGGACGCTCGGTGAGAGGAATGATATTGCCGTCGGTTCCGGCGAAAGTCGAGTCGGCTTCGTAGGCCGCCAATTCGGCTTCGATGGTCTCCAAATCGCCAATGGGATCGCGGTCCGACTCCAGCGAGCCGCAGTCAAGCACGTGCACAATAGCGGCACAGCGTTCGACGTGGCGCAGGAATTCGTGGCCCAGCCCCTTGCCTTCGGACGCACCGGGGATCAGCCCGGGAACGTCGGCTACGGTGAACCGAACTTCGCCGGCCATGACGACGCCGAGGTTCGGCACCAGGGTGGTGAAGGGGTAGTCAGCGATCTTCGGTCGGGCAGCCGAGACTGCGGCGATGAGCGAAGACTTGCCCGCCGATGGGAAGCCAACCAGGGCAATATCTGCCACTGACTTCAGTTCCAGTACAATTTCTTGGCTGGTGCCTGGGGTACCAAGCAGGGCGAAGCCCGGTGCTTTACGCTTATCCGAAGCGATAGCCGCGTTGCCCAGGCCACCGAGGCCGCCTACTGCTGCCCGGTATTCGTCACCGACCTTGACCAGGTCGGCAATGATGTCGCCATCCTTGGTTTTCACCACGGTGCCGGCTGGGACGCCGAGGATCAAGTCCTCGCCTTGCTTGCCCGGGCGCAGATCGCCCTTGCCTGGCTCGCCGTTGGCGGCCTTGCGGTGTGGCAGGTGGTGGAAGTCCAGCAAGGTGGTGACCTGCGGGTCAACGCGCAAGAAGACGCTGCCGCCATTGCCGCCTGCTGCACCGTCTGGGCCACCGAGCGGTTTGAACTTCTCGCGCTTGATGGACACACAACCGTGGCCACCATTACCTGCGGTGACATCTAGAGTTACGCGATCAACGAATGCAGCCACGGGGCCATCTTCTCCTATAACGGGGTGCGAGCTTATGCTCGCTTAAAGTCTATCTATACGCACACAAGGGGCGGACCGAAATCGGCCCACCCCTTGTGCACTGAAATAATTGTCTGTTGCCTAAATTTAGGCAGCAGTCACAATGTTCACTACGCGACGACCACGACGGGTGCCGAACTCGACTGCACCAGCAGCCAGAGCGAACAGGGTGTCATCCTTGCCACGGCCTACGCCGGCGCCTGGGTGGAAGTGGGTGCCGCGCTGGCGGACGATGATTTCGCCTGCCTTGACATCCTGGCCACCAAAGCGCTTTACGCCTAGGTACTGTGCGTTGGAATCGCGACCGTTGCGAGTGGAACTCGCACCTTTCTTATGTGCCATGCCTTTTAGCCTCTTTCGCTACAAAAATTGGTTATTACGATCAGCCCAAATTAGGCGATCGAGGTGACCTTGACCTTGGTCAGAGCGGCACGGAAGCCCTGGCGCTTCTTGTAACCGGTCTTGTTCTTGTACTTCTGGATAACAATCTTCTGGCCGCGGAGGTTTTCTACAACCTCAGCGGAAACCTTGACCTTAGCCAGGTCAGCAGCGGCGGAAGTTACCTTCTCGCCATCTACCAACAACAAGGCTGGAAGCTCAATGGAGCTACCTGGGGTAGCCCGAAGACGGTCTACGGTGATGAGGTCTCCAACGGAGACCTTTTCCTGGTGGCCGCCTGCGCGGACAATTGCGTACACCACGTGGGTACTCGCTTCTACTCGACGTTTATTGTCTTACCGGCGCAGAAATCAACCCGAACATCTAATAAATTAGATGCCTGAATCAGGGATCTCATGCGCTTGTGCCTTGACGCCGAGCGGATCAGAAATCCGTGATCTTGGCGTTTAGCACCGATCAACCAGATTACGCTAGTCAACACCACCGGGGCAAATAGAAACTGCCCCAGCGGGTGAAGCGTGATCAAGTTCATCTTATTTCAGTTCACGAACCGGAACTCCAACACCAAGCATTACCGGTTTCCCGGCAGCCTCGGTTGGCTTTACGTTTCGTGCACTGCTGGTATCCATCTGTACCACCGAACCGGTGGCAGCAGATACCTCGGCCACACTAACCTCTGCGTGCGCATCGCCCTGGACCGAGGTGGCCCGACGGCTGCGTCGCTTTGGTTTAGTGGAACTCTGTGGGGCCACAGCGGTTGCTGCGGCTGCTGGAGCGGCTGCGGTAGCCTGCGCTACCGGTGCTCCCTGCGAAGCTGGCATTGCAAGCCCAGTCAGCATCGGCTGTCCGGACGAGCTAGGCGCAGCAACGGATTCACTCTGCGCGCGGGTAGCTCGGCGTGAGCCACGCTTGCGTGCATTTGGTTCTGGCTGCTTTTCAGCATCCGGAACCTGAGAGGTTTCAGTTTCGGCTTCTGGAGCGGAGGCCTGAACTTCAGCAGGCTCGGCTCCGTGTCCCTGGTCCGCATGGCCACGTCCGCGTGAACGCGAGCGTGAGCGACGGCGCGGCTTGCGTCCAGCCTCAAGGCCTTCGGACCCTTCACCTTCAACTCCGCCCGGCAGGGCGGCTTCCAAGGCTTCCAAGGTGACCGAGTTTTCTTCGGTGGAAGTCTGTGCAACTTCGCCCTTGATGACCGGAACGTTTGCTCCGTCAATCTTCAAGCCAGCTTCGACAGGCTGCTCAAGGTGCGAAGCCGCGGCAATATTGGCTAACGCGTGGCGAGTAGCTTCGTTCTTCTCGCCATGTTCAGCTTCATGGTGCTCGGCACCGTGCTCTGCTGGCTTCACGTCTTCACGTTCGTTGCCACGGCGGCGACGGCGCTCCGGACGCTGGGAAGAAGACTTCTCCGGGAACTTCTTTGCGTGAGCTTCACCGGAAGAGTTGAAGGACTTGCGGTGTTCTACTGGTTCTTCATGGGTGATGAAGCCGCTACCGGCACATGCCTCGCACTCTTCACCGAAGACTTCCAGCAAACCGGTACCCATGCGCTTACGCGTCATCTGCACCAAGCCCAGGCTGGTGACTTCGGCTACCTGGTGCTTAGTGCGGTCACGGCCAAGGCATTCGACCAATCGGCGCAACACCAGATCGCGG
>DNHA01000089.1:0-8634 GCA_003486025.1 Micrococcaceae bacterium
GAGGGCTACAGCGTAGAAATCAATAGCCAAATGCCCGGCTGGGATCTGGCAATCGAGCACCTGCCACAGCGCATCGAGAATCTAGTCGACGAACGCTAGCAACTACGAGGAGTATTCCATGGCCACGATAGTTCTTTTCCACCACGTCCAGGGGCTCACCCCGGGAGTCCAAGCTATGGCCGCCGAATTACGCGCAGCTGGCCACAGCGTTCATACCTTGGATCTGTTTGCAGGAAAGCTTCCCAAAGATATCGACGCCGGAATTCGCATGGCCAATAAGCTAGGTGAAGATAAGATCCAGGAACGCGTCGACAAATTCTTCTCGAAGCTTCCCGAGGAATTGGTGTATATCGGCAGCTCATGGGGCGCCGCTCTGGCACAGCAGTGCGCGCAGCAACGGCCAGGAGCTCTCGCGGCGGTCCTTTTGGAATCCTTCGTGGACGTAGAGGCAGACTGGAGCTTTGGCCCATGGCCGGAAAACGTTCCGGTACAAATTCACGGCATGGATGAAGACCCATTTTTCGCCAAGGAAGGCGATCTAGATGCTGCGCAACGCTTTGTCGAAGGCGAAGGCCACGAGCTCGCACAGCTGTTTACCTATCCGGGCAGCAAACACCTGTTCACCGACACCTCGCTGCGTTCCCACGACCCTGAAGCACGCGCTGCGGTCATGGAACGAGTGATCAAATTTTTGGAACCTTTCGCCTAATTCCGGCACAGGCCGACCTGGTTATCCACATATTCTCCTAAGTGACCCCAGATTCGTCGAGGTACTCCTACGCTGAGCTGACTATCACCAGCCCTCTCAGCTCTGAGGAGCAGACCATGTCTGTCAGTAAAAAACGGCATCCCCGCAGCGCACGGCAACGCCACCGCGAACGAGAACGTCTTGAAATCAAGGATCGAGCCACTTATCGCCAGCACCGGTTCAGCCAGGCCGTCGATAGGCTCTGCGAAGCCGACGGGACCCTTGAACTGGAAGCGGCTATACGCTGCGTGCAGAAGATTGTTCCGGACCATAAGGAGCTGCTTTCGACTTTTCTCTACGCCACGCCTGCAGACATTCTTGCCCATCGACGGGGATGGAAATCCATTACCAATGATCTTGACGATGTCGACGAAGAACTTTGGATCTATACCCCAACGATCCCCAAGGATTGGGATGAGCACTCGGTCGACCAACCCACTCAGCTAGCTTGGGACGGTGACTATTACACGCTGATTCCCGCGATTCGAGGCGGTATTCGGTCAAGCAGAACCTTTTACTACGACAACCCGTTCCGGCTAATTCGAGAAATACCCACTATCGAGACCTGGTGAGGGCCATCCTCCGCAGTGTCCCGCCATACTGAAAGAAAAATCCCGTTCCCCCTAGTCATCTAGGAGAAACGGGATTCTTATATGGTGCGCCCTGCGGGGTTCGAACCCGCGACCAATGGATTAAAAGTCCAGTGCTCTACCAACTGAGCTAAAGGCGCACGGCCTAAGCCAAAATCCATAATACCCGAAGTATCGCTTCATGTTTAATCGAGAGAAATTTGGCAGTGTCGCGCCCACATCCAGCATCGTGTCAGCAACAAAATAACGCCTGCTGGAACCCTAGGGAATATGCGCCCTCTACTAGATAATCCGCTTTATCGTAGTGCCCAGATTCACGCGCCATAGTGGAGCAGACTGAGCTAAATGCGAGTAGTCTCGAAGCCATGAAAGGTGCACGCGCAGGTTCCACGGTTGGTCAGGTTTCCGGATTTCGCCATCACAAACCACGTCCATTCGCTCCGCAGGATTTTAATCCTTATGAGGGCGGTGCCGACCCTGCTCGCATCTCGGAAGCAGCCCACCTTTCGGCTCAGGCTTTTGTGCGTAAAGGTATTGCCAACGAGGACCCCGAAGTTTCAAACAGGCTGGTCCAGGTCGCAGAAACCGAAGGACTAGAGGTTCTTGCAGAGCTCTGGTCCGCAGCTCCAGCACGTTCGCTTCCCGGAGCACTGTGGCGACTTTACGCCGTGCGCACGGCAACGCTGGATAACGCAGAGACCATGTCGGCACGTTTTCGTGCCGGGGCCCACCGCGCAGAAGTTGAACGTCTGGTAGCCGGCGTCGCCGAGCCGCCCACGGCCGAAGAACTTAAAAACATGGCAACTTCTATCCTTACCGGCGCCTTCGAAGGCGACTTCGCCCACGCCCTAGAGCGCACGGCTGCCTACTGCAGAGTATTGGCCCTGGGCATGACAGAGCACGCAGATGCCGCGGATCTTGCAAATGAAACTCGGGGCACGAAACTTACCGCGCGGGCCAAATCCATGGTGAACACCGCTGAGGACCTCGAAGCCTGCGCAAGGCTGTGGCGTCAGGATTTATTGGACTGATCACCACTCGCGCTGCACAAGACATCTTGGGCTCCAAGGGTTAGGTTGGAAACAAACCATGTCTTAGCACTAGAGATCGGTACGTATGCAGACTCCAGTTCCCGACTACCTTCACGAAGTTCTCGATTCCCTGCGCGAGGATAATTCCGGCGAAACCGCCCAATACATTCCGGAACTGGCTCATGCTGACCCAACACCGTTTGCGCTGTCAATCACTACTGCGACGGGCAGCACCTACAGTGCCGGTGACAGCGATACGCCATTTAGCATTCAATCCATCTCCAAGCCTTTTGCCTACGCGGCCGCCATTATGGACCGGGGGCTAGATCATGTTTTGAAGACAATTAGTGTGGAAGCTTCAGGCGAAGCCTTTAACGAGCTTTCCCTAGAGGATGGCACCAACCGCCCTAAGAATCCAATGATCAATGCCGGCGCTATTGCCGCGCATTCATTGCTCGTCGGGAAAGATGCAAGCGCGGCTGCCAGGGTCCAACGAGTATTAGACATGTTTTCATCGCTTGCGGGACGTGAATTATCTGTAGATGAAGATGTCTACCGTTCGGAGCTGACCACCGCTGACCATAATTTCGCCATGGCCCACATGCTTCGAAAATTCGGAATACTCACCGATGACGCCCACGAAGTAGTCGCTGGATACACCAAGCAGTGTTCCATCTTGGTGACGGTCAACGACCTGTCCATGATGGCCGCAACATTGGCCAATGGCGGAGTTCAACCGGTGACTCGCGAGAGAATTATCGATGCCGATACTGCGCGGCAGGTCATGTCCGTCATGGCGGTAGCCGGCATGTACGACGGGGCTGGAGACTGGCTTACACGCGTAGGAATCCCCGCCAAAAGCGGGGTCTCCGGAGGACTTGTGGGGGTCTTGCCTGACCAAGTAGGTGTCGCTGCTTTCTCACCGCGTCTAGACGCTCATGGTAATAGCCAGAGATCACGTCGGGCCTTTGAACGATTATCTTCAGATATGGACATGCACCTCTTCGCGCCAAGCCACGGCCGACTTGATGTTGTCGGGGTAGCTCAAGAAGGAAGTCGGGAGATTTTTTATCTCCAAGGCAACGTGCGCTTCCCTGCGGCCGCCGAATTACTGGACCTGCTCTCCGAATCAGACTTCGACGGTGCCGTTCATTTAGATATTTCTCGGGTGCATTCCTTCACCAAAGTTGCCCGGCGAATGGTGCTTGAAGCCCTGCGCCGGTTGCGCAATGAAGGCCGCAGGATTTTTCTCCATGACCCACTGCAGTCCTTGGCCCATCCCGACTTGGGCGATGGAACATTTCCAGAAACTCCCTAACGGGCGAGTTCGCTACACAGATATTCGTGAATGTGCGCAAGAGAGTGCCGGTGGCATCTGGCCGCTCAAAAGCCCCTAAGCTTGAGCTTGGATAGCAGCACCAAAAGAAAGTAGGCACAGTGGGCGCGGAAGCAAACAATTCGGCTTCTGGAACCTTGCGGTGGTTAGTCATTTTGATCGCTACCGCACTGCTGTCGCAAACCACGCTCAATCTGGTTCGGCCGGTCACCACTTACAAACTGATCTCCTTGGATGCCGGCCCGGTGACCGTTGGTATCGCTACCGCGGCTTTCGCACTGCTGCCGATGGTCACGGCTGTATGGCTTGGGCGCATTAGTTCCCGTATTCCAAAGATTCGTTTTTTGATGCTCGCAGGCGCCGGTCTCATGGGATTAGGTTCCTTAGGTGTTGGCGCAGCCAATGGCTTTGTCATGGTTGCCATCGCCAGCGCCGTCCTAGGTATGGGCCATTTACTGTTCACCATTGGTGGCCAGTCATCTATCGCGCGCTATTTCCCCGATGACCAGCTCGATAAGGGTTTCGGTTGGTTCACCGCGGCATACGCCGCCGGGCAATTCCTCGGCCCGCTGATTGCCGGGATCATCCTTGGGACCACTACCTCTGCCGATTCCCCCGAACGCGTTGCCGACATCTCTCTTTCCTTATGGATCGGTGCTGGCTGCGCCTTGCTCGCCATCCCCTTGCTCTTGCCAAATCTTCAGCCTCGGCTGTCTAAGAGCGCCGTGGCTGCACCGGCTCCTAAATCCGAAGCGTCAATCATTTCAATTCTGCGCGTTAAATCAATTCCGTCGCACATGCTCGCGTCGCTGGCGTTGCTTTCAATCATTGATATTCTCACCGCATTCTTACCGTTGGTCGCCGAAAAACACGGCGTCGCCCCAGCCGTGGTGGGTGTTTTACTGGCCTTGCGTGGCGGCGCCTCGGTTATTTCCCGGCTCTTCCTGCCATGGATTTCGACCCACTTCTCCCGTGAGTCAATGTTGCTCACCAGCCTGTTTGCCGCCGGAATCTCCATTGCGCTTGCCCCACTATTCATTGACGTGCTTTGGTTGGCTGCTTTATCCCTAATCATTGGCGGTTTCTTCCTGGGCATGGGACAACCCGTAACGATGACCATGGTGTCCACCGCCGTGCCCGCGCAAGACCGTGGAGCTGCCTTAGCCGTCCGCTTGATGGGAAACAGGCTAGGACAGGTACTACTGCCTATTGCGGCCAGTACGGTGGCTGTTGGGACGGGGCCAGCGGGTGCCATTTGGTTCTGCTGCGGACTGTTATGCGTAAGTGGCGTCGAGAAGTCTTTGCGTAAAGAACGTGAGAATTAGCACCAGTCACCCAATGTGGTTGACAGCAAGCGCTTAGTACGAGAAAACTAGTAGACGGTGCCGGGCCGCTGGTAACCCCGGGCTCCAATATTCTGCCGCTTCGAGCGGCCTTCCGCCGAGAGGCGTTCCCGGTCCGGCATCACTAACGTTTCGTAGTTAACCTTCGCGACGTAAACTGTTCAGCGTCAGTACCAAAACGATGGCCTTAGACGAATGGTGCGCCGAACAACGTGAAGTTCCAAATCTTTCCTTCAGCCACGCGTGGCATTGAATTGCTCAGTGATCTGGCGAGCACAATCCGTATCTCGGTGGCAAGTGTCCCCGAGATGATCGGCAACCCGGATGGGCGTGCAGAGCAGCTCAAGGATCTTGCCAATGCGGAAGCTCAAGCCTCGGACTTGCTCCACGCCTTGCTCACGCATCTGCGCACCAGCTATATCAGCCCACTGCCGCGTGAAGACATGTACACGTTTTCCCGCTTGCTCCACGAAACCATGGAGCACCTGCGCGGTATTGGCGAACTTATCAACACCCTAGGTTCCACTCCGCTCTCTGAGCGCGCTGCAGAGCAGCTAGAACTAATCTCACAGCTCTCCGAGCTCGCTGCACACTCGGTGCGGACTCTGAACAAGCTTGATGATTTGGAAGATAACTGGCTGCAGATGATGCAGTACTCAAAACGTGCTGCGCGAACTCATTTAGTCTGGATCGATGAGATTTCAAATTTCTCCAAGGCCTCCACGATCCATAAGCATCAGCGTGTAGCGGACCATTTGCTGCTGACCGCTAATTCGCTGCGTCAGTTCTCCGACCACCTCGGCCGCGTGCTGGTCAAGGAATCCTAGAATCCGATGGACTTACTGCCCTTATTCACCATCATTGCTATCGCCCTAACCCTGAGTTACGCGGTACTCAATGGCTTCAGGGATTCTTCCACCGCGGTCGCAGCTGCCGTACGCACCAGGGCATTACGCCCAGCGGTCGCAGTAGTTGTCGCCGCACTATTTGCTTTTATCGGCACCATGGCAACAACCACCCTGAGTACCGTGTTGATCAGCCGGCTCAACCTGCAATTGCCCGAGGGCACCGTGGGGATGAAGCTGCTCATTGCCGCGTTGCTAGCCGCCGGAGCATGGCTGATATTGTGCTGGTGGCGTGGCATACCGGTTTCGTCCACTCACGCGTTGATGTCTGCCTTAGTTGGCGCTGGGGCGGCTAACTCCTGGCTCGGCAATGCGTCGCTTGGCGGTGCAATTCAGCTGTTCACTGGCTCGGTACTGCTGCCCTTGCTCGACACTCCGATCATCGCCTACTTCGCCTCATTTTTACTGGTAGTTCCGGCCACGTGGTTGATGCGCCACGACACCGCACGAGACGTGAACGCTCGTTCGCGCGCCGGACAGGCCATCGCCGCCTGCGCCGTAGCCCTGGGGCTGGGTTTGCAGGACGGCCAGCGCACCGCAGCAATGATCTCACTGGTGCTCATCACCGGCGGGCTGATGGATCCAGGACCGGTAGCAGTGGCCATCCAGCTGGTGGCTGCTTGCGCGTTGTCCTTCGGCGTGCTCCTTGGCGGCTGGCGGATCACGTACACGCTCGCGCGTCGCTTGGTGAACTTTGATCCCCTGCGCGGCATGGTCGCGCAGGGAGTCGCGGCCACCATGCTTTACGTCGGGTCGCTGGTGTTGCACCTGCCGCTGTCCACGACTCAGGCGGTGACCAGTTCGATTGTGGGCGCCGGCGCCAACCAGCCCTTCGAATCGGTTGTCTGGTACCGCGTAGCCAAAGTGTTTGGACATTGGCTGCTCACCCCGGTCGTGTGCATTTTGGCTGCAGCGGTACTAGCCCTGGCCATGGATCCGTTGGGTTAACTATCTAGCGTCGCGCCGGGTTGCTGGGAGTGCGGAACAAAACGCACGCTCATTGCCTTAAAGCCCGGAGTATTGGACTCGCGAGCCACCAGGCCCCGGTGCACTAACGCGTTAGCTTCCGGGAAGTAGGCAGCGGCGCAGCCCTTCGCCGTAGGGTAGGACACCAGCCTGAAACGGTTCGCCCGACGCTCGGTACCCCCAAAGGTTGAAATGACATCCACCAGATCACGATCCGCAAAGCCCATTTCCTGCAGATCATCAGGGTGGATGAGAATCACTCGCCGCCCGTCTTTAATTCCGCGGTAGCGGTCATCTAGCCCGTAGAACGTGGTGTTGTACTGGTCGTGGCTGCGCATGGTCTGCAAGATCAGGTGGCCGGCTGGCGGCTTGAGCGCTTCAAATGGCGAGACCGTGAACCTGCCCTTGCCGATATCAGTGGCAAAAGAACGTGAGTCGCGTGGCGCGTTCGGCAATACAAAGCCGTTGCGTTCGCGGACCCGCCGGTTGAAGTCTTCAAAACCGGGCAATACGCGTGCGATATGGTCACGGACCACGTCATAGTCATCGGCCATGGCACGCCAGTCGATGACATGGTCATCTCCCAAGATGGCCTGGGCCATGCGTGCCACGATGACAGGTTCGGCCAGCAGGTGCTCGGAGACCGGGGTGAGCCGGCCCTGGGTCGAGTGGATCACCGACATCGAGTCCTCCACGGACAAGAACTGAGCCCCCTTAGGGTGCTTATCATCTTTGTCGGTGCGGCCCAAGGTGGGCAGAATCAATGAGGTCTGCCCGTGCACCACGTGAGAACGGTTTGGTTTGGTGGAGATATGCACGGTCAGCTTGGCGCGCTGCATGCCTGCTTCCAATAATTCGGTTTCCGAGTTCGCCAGGGCAAAGTCGCCACCCATGGAAACGAACACGTCCACGTCATTGTTTTCGAATGCATCTAGGGCTTCGGTGGAGTCATAGCCATGAGCACGCGGTGAATCGATGCCGAACTCTGCATCCAGTGCCTCAAGTAGCTGCTCGGTTGGCTTCTCCCAGATCCCCATGGTGCGGTCACCCTGCACATTGGAGTGTCCGCGGACCGGGCAGGCTCCCGCGCCAGGCTTGCCGAAGTTGCCCTGCAACAGCAGCAGATTGATGATCTCCTTGAGCGTGGGCACCGAGTGCGGTTGCTGAGTTAGACCCAGCGCCCAGCAAAAGATGGAGGCCTTGGATTCAATGAGCAATCTGGCCACTTCGGTGATCTGCGTGCGGGTCAGTCCGGTGGCTTCCTCGGTGGCGTCCCAGTCAATTTCCGCGCGAGCACTCTTGTAGGCCGCAAAACCGTCGGTGACCTCGTTGATGAATGACTGGTCCACTACGGTTCCGGGGTTCTTCTCTTCCTCAGCTAGCAAGAGATGCCCAAAGGCCTGGAACAGCGCCAGGTCTCCGCCAACCTTGATCTGCAGGAAGTGGGTGCTGATCTCGCTCGATTTGCCGAGCATGCCGCTGACGGTCTGCGGGTCCTTGAAACCAAAGAATCCGGCCTCTGGCAAAGGGTTCACCGCCACGATCTTGGCTCCGCGCTTGCGTGCGTCGGCCAGCGCGGACAGCATCCTCGGGTGGTTGGTTCCCGGGTTTTGCCCCACGACGAAGATCAGTTCCGCGTGGTCAAAGTCTTCCAGCGACACTGTGCCCTTGCCGATGCCAATGGTGGGGTTCAACGCCGAGCCCGAGGACTCGTG
>DNHA01000089.1:8684-9784 GCA_003486025.1 Micrococcaceae bacterium
ACACACTTATCCGGGGTGCTGGCGTTAACGTGTTCCCCAATGGTGGCGAACGCCTCCGCCCAGCTGATTGGCTTGTAGTAGCTGTCCCCCGGTCGGATGATCATTGGCGCGGTGATGCGCCCCTGAGAGCCTAACCAGTATTCGGTCTTTTCTCGCAGCACGCTGATTGGGTGCTCTTCCCACCATTGGGGGGTGACGGTGCGGGCGCTGGCTTCTTCGGCCACCGCCTTGGCGCCGTTTTCGCAGAATTCTGCAGGCTTGCGGGCACCGGTAATCGATTCGGGCCAGGCACAGCCCGGGCAGTCGAACCCACCGCGCTGGTTGATCCGCAGCATGGAGCGCAGGGTACGGCTCGGTCCGGCTTCCGAAAATCCGCGCTCCATGGAGACCATCACGGCCTTCAGGCCGGCGGCGCTATGTTTCGGTTCACCGACCTTGAGGTCATCTTCGTTGATGTCATCTTTGGGTGCTGGACGATGCATGGTGTTCCTCCGCCTGAGCTACTTGGTGCCTAATATGCGTTGTGCATGAGTGTATAAGTTGATGCTTTGCCCTCGGGAGAATCCGGCCAAGGTGAGCCCGCATTCATCCGCCAGCTCTACGGCTAGGGAGGAAGGCGCACTGACCGCGCTCAGTACCGGTATTCCCGCCATGGCGGCCTTCTGCACCAATTCGAATGATGCTCTGCCGGAGACCTGCAAAATGCTCTGCCGAAGCGGCAGGTCGTTTGCCCGCAGGGCGGCTCCGATGACCTTGTCCACGGCGTTATGCCGTCCCACGTCTTCGCGCAGGATCAGCAGTTCCCCATCCGTGTTAAACAATCCCGCCGCGTGGACTCCACCGGTGGAATCAAAGAGTCGCTGCGCATCACGCAATGTGTCCGGCATTTTGAGCAGTGCCTCGAGCTGAACCTGCCCGTCGCCGGGGTTCAGCACGTAGTTGGACTTCTTGTGCACCTCATCGATCGAGTTGGTCCCGCAGATCCCACAGGCCGAACTGGTCACCACGTTGCGGGCGGCCGACAGGTCCGGAATCTGTGCGCCGAAGCCCAGCTGCGCTTCAATCACGTTATAGGTCTGGTTGCCGTCCTCGTCAGTTCC
>DNHA01000089.1:9914-11645 GCA_003486025.1 Micrococcaceae bacterium
TGGATCCAAAACGGATCTCCAGCGGCTCTTCACCTGCCAGTTTTTCTTCGCGCACGAAGCTGCTACCGCCCAACGTGGCGCGGATGATGCGCCGTCGCAATATTTTGCGTCCCATCGCGGTTTTCCTATTCTTGCAAGTGCTCCGAGTCACCTACAAACGTATCCCAGAATCCCACCGCCGTGGGCACTTGTGACCTTTTTTATTATTCGGCGTCGGGCTGGAACAGATCCTCTATTTGGCGCCCAAAGAGCGCACTGAGTTTAAACGCCAGCGGCAGCGAGGGATCGTAGCGTCCCTTCTCCAGGGAAATGATCGTCTGCCGCGAGACGCCCAGCGCATCGGCGAGCGCCTGCTGGGACAGTCCCCGCTCTTTACGGTGATCAGGAAGGGAATTATTCATCAGCCTTCAACTCGCTTGATCAGCAGGTAGCGCATGCCGAAGTCGGCCATCGCCAATCCAACCACGCCAGCCAAGATCAAACCGATGGAGGCCTGGACTTCGATAAACGAAAGGACCGCGGCACCCAGACCGCAGACGAGCAAGATATCTTGAAAGACACCCACCGCTGCCTTGTCGTACCACTGGGATTCCACTGAGATCTCGGGATTTCTGGTGGCGCCACGTAAGGTGGAGCGATCCAGCAACAAGGCCCAACATCCGGCCGAGAGCACCGGCAGCAGTCCGGCAGCCATGATGAGCGTCGCCAGGACAAAGTTTCCTGGAAAGTTTAGCGTGGCGAAGAGCAGGCCTGCGCCCAGCGATAGCACCGCGCCGGCGAGCAGTGACACGCTGATCAGCGTTGCCTGGCCGCCGCCGAAGCGCGAGCGTCCCCAGCGGGCTTTGGTTTCCTTTTCCGTGTTCATAGCATCCTCCTCGTAATGTAAACCTGACTTTACAGGCAAGTAAGCTTTACAGTCAAGGAACCTTTACAAGCAGGTTTAAAAACCAGCGGCGCCGTGCTTTCGCATGGCGCCGCTGGCGGTGATCCCCTCCAGGATCCCCGGAAGACCCCCCTTCCGGTCCGTCTACCGCCCCATCGCAATAGGGGCGGTATCCGAAATCTTTATCCGAAGCGTCCTGAGACGTAGTCTTCGGTGGCCTTCTGCTCCGGGTTGGAGAAGATGGCTGCGGTGTCGTTGTACTCAATGAGCTTGCCTGGCTTGCCGGTGCCGGCAATGTTGAAGAACGCGGTCCGATCCGACACGCGTGCGGCTTGCTGCATATTGTGAGTCACGATCACCACGGTGTAGTCGCTCTTCAGCTCGTTGATCAAGTCTTCGATGGCCAGCGTGGAGATCGGGTCCAGGGCCGAGCACGGCTCATCCATCAAGATCACGTCCGGCTTCACCGCAATGGTGCGGGCGATGCACAGGCGCTGCTGCTGGCCGCCGGAAAGACCCGAGCCTGGCTTGTCCAAGCGGTCCTTGACCTCATTCCACAGGTTTGCACCGCGCAACGACTTCTCCACCAGGGAGTCGGCATCCGAGCGGGAGATCTTTTTACCATTGAGCTTCACACCGGCCAGCACGTTGTCCTTGATGGACATGGTGGGGAACGGGTTCGGACGCTGGAAGACCATGCCAATCTGGCTGCGCACGGTCACCGGGTCAACGCCCGGCCCATACAGGTCATCTCCGTCCAGCAGGACTTCACCCTCGACGCGGCCGCCGGGAATGACCTCGTGCATACGGTTCAGCGTGCGCAGGAAGGTGGACTTGCCGCAGCCCGA
>DNHA01000309.1 GCA_003486025.1 Micrococcaceae bacterium
CCAATGCGACCGCCAATGCCGTGAACGCCCACGATTGGACCGTTCTTGACGCGAACCATCTTGATCAGGCCGGAGGTGCCCAAGATCGAGGACTTGCCGTTGCCAGCTAGGTTGTACTCGGTGGTTTCGATCTGGTCGTCGCCGAACTTCGCTTTGGCGGCAGGCTCTGAGTAACCAACGGAAGCGATCTCTGGCTCGCAGTAAGTCACCTTCGGGATGTTGATGTCTTCAACGATGGTTGGGTTCTGACCGGCGATTTCTTCGGCCACGAAGATACCGTGCTGGTAACCGCGGTGGGCCAGCTGCACGCCTGGGACGATGTCGCCAACGGCGTAGATGTTACCTACGCCGGTGTGCAGACGCTCGTTTGGAATAACAAAACCACGGTCGAGGGTGATGCCCTGCTCTTCGAAGCCCATGTTCTCGGTGACCGGGCCGCGGCCCACTGCAACAAGTACGATTTCTGCTTCGAGAACCTTGCCGTCAGCCAGCGAGACCTTTACGCCATTCTCGTCCTGGTCGACCTTCTCGAAGAAGACACCGGTGTTGAACTTGATGCCGCGCTTCTTGAACGAACGCTCAAGGGTCTTGATAATGGCTGGGTCTTCGTTTGGTACCAGTGAAGGCAGGCCTTCAACGATGGTGACGTCGACGCCGAAGGACTTCCATACAGAAGCGAACTCGACACCGATGACGCCGCCACCGAGCACGATTGCGCTCTTTGGCATATCAACCATGTTCAGTGCTTCGGTGCTGGTCAGTACGCGGCCGCCGATTTCCAGACCGAAGGTCTTGGAAGTCGAACCGGTAGCAAGAACAATGTTCTTGCCCTTGTAGGCGACGCCATCTACATCAATGGTGTCTTTGGATACAAGGCGTCCGTTACCTTCGATAACGTTGACCTTCTTCATCTTCAGCAGACCCTGAAGACCCTTGTGCTTGCCGGCGACGATGCCGTCCTTGTACTTGCGTACGCCACCGAGGTCAATTGACTCAAGCGACGAGTTGATGCCGTACTTGGCACCTTCGCGTGCATTCTCGGCGAGTTCTGCTGCATGCAGGTACGCCTTGGTCGGGATGCAGCCGGTGTGCAAGCAGGTGCCGCCGACCTTTTCCTTCTCAATCAATCCCACGGTGAAGCCCAACTGGATGGCGCGCAATGCGACTGAGTATCCAGCGGAACCGCCGCCGAGGATGAGGACATCAAATTCTTGCGTTGCTGCCGAATCGGCCACGTGAACGCTCCCTCGTAATAGCTAAGTGAGGTCGGCCATGGCCGACCAGGGGATCGGGTGGTGAACTTATTTGCCCACGTCCGAGGGCGCGAGCAAAAATTCACCGGTGATGTTTCAAAACTTACTTTAGTACCGTCAATGCACCAGAGTCATCTTGAGTTGGCTAAAAGTCGGCCATATCTCGTATTTTGGCACACAATCCGGTGCAGGCTATGACATCGCCCGCACCGGAATGTGTTCTAAGAGGCATTTTTAACGAGTGCCGGACATCTTCTCGGCAAATGCCACGAGAGTGCGCACCTGCGACCCGGTGCCATTTTTCGGGGTATAGCCCCATGCGGAGCCCTCGTTGAAGGCTGGGCCTGCGAAGTCAATGTGCGCCAAAGGGATCTTCTGACCGTTGGTTTCGCCCACGAATTCTTCCAAGAACACCGCGGCAGTCATCATGCCGCCCATGCGCTCGCCAATATTTGCCAAGTCGGCAACCTGCGATTCGATGGTCGGACGAAGCTCTTCTGGCAGTGGCATGCCCCAAGCGAGCTCGCCGACGGCGTCTGAAGCGGCTACCAAGTCGTCACGAACTTGCTCATTGCCCATGATGCCTGCGGTGCGCAAGCCTAAGGCGAGCATCTGCGCTCCGGTCAAGGTTGCAATGTCAATGAGGACGTCTGGGTTCTCGAGACTTGCTGCCGCCAGTCCGTCGGCCATCACCAAACGGCCTTCGGCATCCGTATTGAGCACCTCTACGGTCTTGCCGCCAAACATGGTCAGTACGTCGCCGGGACGGGTGGAGGCGCCACCTGGCATATTTTCGGCCAAGCAAAGCCACGCGGTGACTTTCAAGTCCAAGCCGAGTTCTGCCACGGCTGCGATGGTGTTGTATACGGCGGCTGCCCCGGACATATCGGATTTCATCGCGTGCATTCCGGCGGCTGGTTTGATCGAGATGCCACCGGTATCAAAGGTGATGCCCTTGCCAATCAGAGCCAAATGCTTGGCGGCCTTGGAAGGCGAGTACTCAACCTTGACCATGCGAGGCTGACGGGCCGAACCGCCGCCGACGCCCATCAGGCCGCCGAAGCCTTCCTTGGTCAGTCGCTTCTCGTCAAAGATCGTGACCTTCAGCGGCAAAGACTTGGAATGATCCTTCACCGCGCTGGCGAATGACTCTGGGTACAGGATGTTTGCCGGAGCGTTGATCAGGTCCCGGGTCCCACGTACGGCGCGGCCAATGACCGCGGCACGCTTGAGCAGGCCAGGCAGGTCCTTGGAGGTCGCCATCGCGGTCGCGATGAATGCCTCGGTGAGCACCGGCTTGTCGTTCTTCTTCGAACGGAAATTCTCGTAACGGTATGAGCCCAAGGCTACGCCCTCGGCTACTGCGGCGACCTGCTCAATGCTTTCGGCCGGCAAAGCAAAGATCGCGGTTTTGGCGTTGGTCAGCTGCCGTGCTGCTGAACCGGCTGCGCGGCGTAGTTTCTCATCGGTCAGTTCGCTGAGGTCCTTCACTCCCAGTCCGATGAATAGGATCGTCTTGACCTTGGTGCCGTCAACAGCTGGAAGCAGGGTCACCTCGTCGGCTGAGCCTGCAACGCTGAGGGTGAGTAGCGATTGTTCCAAAGCTGCCGTGGTCTCGGCAGCAAGTGGAGAAGCGGCAATGGATACCTTGTCGTCCTTTTTTAGGACGCCCAAGATGAGCGTGTCGGCGTTTTTCCGTTTGATGTCTGCACCAATGGCGGTCAACGTGAGATCACTGGAGTTGATCACAAAATCATTCCTTCTATGCCTTTGTATGGTCTAAAGGATGGTTCAGCCCGTGAGGATAACCGGTAGATGGAGCCGGTGAGCTGAGTATTTCCTACACACGATGTTAGCCGAAGGTTGCCACTCGGCGTGCCTCACTTCACAGCGAGCGAAAGGGCGAACAGCTAGGATAGGTCCTTGAGCTGCAAGATTTTGTAGCCGAAGTGGCTGTAACCGAAAACAATTGAGGTGTGAATGTCCAAGGAACCGTTGATGACTCTGGTCAGCACCAACCTGGACGATCCCAGCTTGCAGGGTTTGGGCATGTACGTTTCATTGCGTGGGGCCTCCGATGCTGGGCACGCCCACGACTTAGTGTGCAACGAGCTTTTTGCACACCTGAAATCCGAGCTCTACGCGCGCTTCGACGCTGACGAGCTGGTGGTTTACAGTACTCAACGGCCACGGGTCACGTTCCTCGGTGATCACTTCGCGGGTTACCAAGAGCCGCGTTTGGAAATATATCTGATGACCGATGAGCTGGACCGTAAGTTCTGGTTTTTCGCCGGCGTTGAACCGGATCTGCGCTGGGAGCGGACCATCGCAGAACTGTTGGGCTTTATTCAAGCCTTCAATGTGAATCTGGTGATTGGTACCGCATCGTTGCCGATGCCTGTGCCGCATACCCGTCCGGTCGGGGTGACCGCTCACGGCAATCGCAAAGACCTCATCGAAAATATTTCTACGTGGAGCCCGACGGCCGAAACTCCCTCTGGTCTTACCTCCCTATTGGAAATTCGGCTCAATGATGCTGGCCGTGACGTGGTCGGCTATTCGCTCCACACGCCGCACTATCTGGCTGAAGCTGAATATCCTGCGGCAGCGGTAGCGGCACTGGAGCACGTCGGGGCGGCTCTGAAATTAGCGCTCCCGACCGAGAAACTGCGTGAAGCCGGCCGCCTGATCGAGTCTCAACTGGCGGAACAACTCGAAGGCAGCAACGACGTCAAGCAAATGGTTCTCGGTTTTGAAAAGCGATTTGACGCGCACGCTGAAGAACACGAGCGGCGTTCTCTGTTGTTGGACGAAGACGAAAGAATCCCAGACGCCGACGAGCTTGGCGCAAGCGTTGAAAATTTCCTTGCCACCATCGAGGACAACGCACAGTGGCTAGAAGCTAATCGAGAGACCGGGGACAACGACTCCACATCGGGTGACCCCGACCAGTGATTCAGTCGCATCTAAATTCGACGCGCTCATGGATAGTCTTCTGTGCCGGAATTTTTGCCTATATGGCAGCGGTTTCCCAGCGCACAAGCTTCGGTGTGGCGGGTTTGCAGGCTACCGAACGATTTGATGCAACCGCGCAGATCTTGGCCTCGTTTTCGGTGGTGCAACTTGTCGTTTATGCCGGCGCTCAGGTGCCCATAGGTTTATTGCTGGACAAAGTAGGACCCCGAATCCTGATCATCAGCGGGTCGGTGCTGATGGCGATGGGGCAGGCGTTCCTGGCAATTTCTACCAACGTACCGATGGGACTCGTTGGAAGAATCCTTGTTGGCTCGGGCGACGCCATGGTGTTTGTTTCCGTATTGAAACTGCTGCCCCTATGGTTTTCAGGCTCTCGGATTCCGGTACTGACCCAGCTTGTTGGAACCTTTGGCCAAATGGGTCAGCTTGTCAGTCTTTTTCCGTTTCACTTGCTTCTTGTTCAGTTCGGATGGACACCTGCTTTTTCGGTGATGTCAGGTTTAGCTCTGGCAAGTTTGCTCATTGCCGTGTCGTTGATACGCAACGGTCCTGGATGGGCACATCTGAGCACCAGCGCGCCAATGCGTACTCGGGATCGGCTGGGAGCTGCTTGGAAACAACCCGGCACACGGTTGGGTTTTTGGACTCACTTCACCACCTCGTTTATGCTCAACGTCTTCCTTCTCTCCTGGGGCTACCCGTTCCTCGTACAGGGACAAGGGCTCGATGGCGACTTCGCCTCGGCCCTGATGTCAATCTTTGTGGTTGTTGCCATTTTGTATGGGCCATTGCTTGGCGCACTGACTGCTAGATACCCGGACAAGCGTTCCAACTTCGCTCTGGGTGTGATTGCGGCAATGATCCTCATGTGGGCCGTCGTATTGTTCTGGCCGGGTGCCGCACCGTTGTGGGTGTTAATTCTTTTACTTGTTGCTGTCGCAGCAGGCGGACCGTCTTCAGTCATCGCCTTCGACTTCGCGCGAACTTTTAACCCTCCTCATCTCATGGGCACGGCCGTAGGGTTAGTAAACACCGGCGGTTTCTTTGGAGGCTTCGTCACGATCTACTTGGTCGGTGCGCTCATGGACTGGCAGTATGTCGCGAACGGGTCAAGCGGTGAATTGTATAACTTGCCAGCATTCCGTCTCGCACTCTCCGTACAGTTTGTCATGGCATTAATCGGTGTCACTTTTATGCTGATTGAACGAGGTAAGGCGCGGCGGCAAAGCGCAAAAATCGTGGATTAGAAAGTTCTCCACAGCACGTGCAGAAGTCATGAAGCTCCAGTGCTTTGAGGCGCATCGTGGGGACATGACTACAACACCGGAACGCCAGCCCCTCTCGCTCTCTGATTGCGATGACGTGCTGGCTTACATACCTCACGCACTGGGATTTCATCCGCACAATTCATTAGTCCTCCTGCTCATTGTTGGGCAAAGACTGGAGGCGACGCTTCGTGTCGATTTACCGGGCGAAATCCATCCCGAAGATCGCGACGCATGGCTGGGTCAGGTCCTCCGCTTGTTAGAAAGATTGCCTCAGGTGCGCAGCCTCGTAGCCGTGGTGTACGCACCGGAAAATTCCCACAATCCACTTAAAGTCCCATACCGACAAATCATAGGTGCACTTGACCAAGCTCTCGAAAGCACCGACATTGATCTCCGCCAGGCATGGTGTCTGTCTGGCAATCAGGTTTGGGACTACGCTGATGACGATGTAAAAATATCTTTCCCGCGCCCAGACGTTGCCTTGGGAAATACGAACCTGTCACTGGTTCTTGCAGGATCTGCCCCATTAGACCGTCCGTGGGACGGAACCGGGATCGCGGAATGGGACAACGCTGAACAAATTCGCCAACTCGCGAAGACTCTTGACCAAGACGTCATTGACAGTCTTGATCAATGGGCCGACGTTTTAGACATGGATGTCATGAAAGCAAAAGCATTCCTTCATTCATCGCAGTCGGGGGCAGCTGGCATGCTTGCAGGCCTCCGAAAAAGAATCGTTCGCGATGTGCTGCCCTATCTTGCTGGCGTCGGTGCCGAGCAAACCATCATCATGGCCGAGCGTTTATGCTTCAATTCTGGAAAAGACCAAGCCAAACCGTTGGCGGATTTTCTCTTGGGACGAGGATGGCAAGGCCCGGATTGGAGACGTATTGAAAGGCTTTGGTCTATCTGTCGAGATCTATTGGGAGTCGCTCTTGCTGAGGAGCGTCACGCTTTGTTATGTATTCTGGCGTGGATCGAGTGGTCACGCGGACGCGGCTCGATGGCAATTATGCTGTTAGATAGAGTGCTGGATGAGCAGGGGGACTACCGTCTAGCCCAGTTGCTTCGTGAATTGATGAATAGGGGAGCCATGCCCGAATGGGCAACGGATGAGCTTCGCGCGTGGAGGGCTCAGATGGGCTAGCAGACGCGCGGGGAACTTGGCCAAGTGGTGTCTGTGAGCGAATTAGTGGATAATGAAAAAACAGACCCGGTTAGGTTCGAGATGTCTAAGTTCGAAAAACATAGTTTTGGGAACATTAGACGTGGTTGGTGCGTTGATAACAATGTACCCACCGACGCGTTGAGTCACTGATTACAACGCATTCGGACTTGACAGGGTCATAGTGGTGTTACCGGCAGGTGCATCCGGAACGCATCGTTAGAAAGGTTATTCGTGTCATCTTCTGAGACGAACGCTAATCGTATGGCAACTGAGGCAGAGACCGAGGAATCGGTAACGACTCCTGTCGCGAAAAAGCGCGCTACCCGTGCGAAGGCTACGCCTCGCACCAAGAAGACTGCAGCTACCGACGAACAGGTAGAGAACGAGCAGGGTTCTGAAGAGTCCGAAGACGATACTGAGTCGGGTGCTTCTGACGCAGCTGGTGCCAAGGACGGCTCGGCAAAGGAAGAGGAATCCAAGGGATTCACCTTGTCTTCAGCCGATGACGATGCTCCTCAGCAGCAAGTCATGGTCGCCGGCGCAACCGCCGACCCGGTCAAGGACTACCTAAAGCAGATCGGTAAAGTTGCTCTGCTAAACGCTGAGCAGGAAGTTGATCTGGCTCTGCGTATTGAAGCGGGCCTTTTCGCTACCGACAAGATCAACAAGGATGATGGTTCGATGGATCAGCGCTTGCGCTGGGACTACGAGCAGATCATCCACGACGGCAAGATCGCCAAAAATCACCTTCTGGAAGCCAACCTGCGACTGGTGGTTTCGCTTGCGAAGCGTTACACCGGCCGTGGCATGCTTTTCTTGGACTTGATCCAGGAAGGTAACTTGGGTCTGATCCGCGCGGTGGAGAAGTTCGACTACACCAAGGGCTTCAAGTTCTCGACCTACGCCACCTGGTGGATCCGTCAGGCCATCACCCGTGCCATGGCCGACCAAGCTCGTACGATTCGTATCCCTGTGCACATGGTGGAAGTCATCAACAAGCTGGCACGTGTCCAGCGCCAAATGCTTCAGGATCTCGGACGTGAACCGACTCCAGAAGAATTGGCTAAGGAACTGGACATGACTCCTGAGAAGGTTGTCGAGGTTCAGAAATATGGTCGTGAACCAATTTCTTTGCATACCCCACTGGGTGAAGATGGAGACTCCGAGTTCGGTGACTTGATCGAAGACTCTGAAGCGGTTGTTCCAGCTGACGCGGTGTCTTTCACCTTGCTACAGGAACAGCTGCATTCGGTTTTGGATACACTGTCCGAACGTGAAGCCGGCGTGGTCGCCATGCGCTTCGGTCTGACCGATGGCCAGCCGAAGACCTTAGACGAAATCGGCAAGGTTTACGGCGTTACCCGTGAACGTATTCGCCAGATCGAATCGAAGACCATGTCGAAGTTGCGTCACCCATCGCGCTCGCAAGTTCTGCGCGATTACCTAGACTAAACGTTTTGAAGTAAAGCGGTCTCTCAACCTTTCTAAGGCTGGGAGGCCGCATTACTTTAACTGGTCGAGACAAGTAGTGGTTCATTAAAGCAATAAAGGGTGACCCAGCTCGTAGCTGGATCACCCTTTTGCTCATCGGATGTGTACCCGATTGATTAGTCGTTTATGTCGACCTTTGGCTTTTCGTACAGACGTGCCGACTCGTCCTGCCAGACCGAAGTGATTGGGCGTAGCTTGGATTCCACGGAGCGTGCATGGTGGGCACAGAAGAGTAGTTCTCCGCTGGTAGAAGCCAGCACTGCCCGGACGTAGGCCTGTGCGCCGCATCGGTCGCACCGGTCGAGGGCGTTTAGTTCACGACTAGTGGTAGTAGTAGTCATTGCCAGCCTCCTTAAATCGATGTTCACTCTATACAACCAGCAATGCCCCTGACTTTATGCCTAAAAAGGGTTCCTTTCGCTCACCGCGT
Source organism: Micrococcaceae bacterium (assembly GCA_003486025.1). Taxonomy (GTDB): domain Bacteria; phylum Actinomycetota; class Actinomycetes; order Actinomycetales; family Micrococcaceae; genus Glutamicibacter. Next base: position 8,587 of record DNHA01000309.1, read on the forward strand.
AGCGAGTGTGGATAAGTTCATCTTAATTTTTGGCGAATTACCGGTGAGACGCAGCAGCACCAAGTTCGAACACATAAACGAGTAGAATGGTGCTAGTTCATTATTTTCCCGCGTCAGTAGGAGATTGCAGCCCCGTGGCCTCAACCGATAATTACAACGCCCGTCATCTCTCCGTTCTTGAGGGGCTCGAAGCGGTCCGCAAGCGACCCGGCATGTATATCGGTTCTACCGATTCCCGCGGACTTATGCACTGTCTTTGGGAGATTATTGATAACTCGGTTGATGAAGCACTTGGTGGCTTTGGGCAAGCCATAAACGTCATCCTGCATTCCGATGGATCAGTCGAAGTGCATGATGATGGTCGTGGAATTCCTGTGGATGTGGAGCCTAAGACCGGATTGAGCGGCTTGGAAGTCGTATTCACTAAGTTGCATGCAGGTGGCAAGTTCGGTGGCGGTTCCTACAGTGCTTCTGGCGGTCTGCACGGCGTGGGAGCCTCCGTGGTCAACGCACTTTCAGCGCGTTTGGATGTTGAAGTGGATCGTGGCGGAAAGACCTATTCTTTGCAGTTCCGCCGTGGTGAACCAGGAAAGTTTAGCGATCGTGGCAAGCCAAAGGCGGACGCACCATTTACTGCCCACGAAAAAGCAACTACTCCGGAAGTAATCGGGAAAGCCAAGCGGGGGGTTACCGGTACTCGAATCCGTTATTGGGCGGATGACCATATTTTCACCCCCGACGCGAAGTTTTCCTATGAGGAACTTCAGAACCGTGCGCGTCAAACCTCATTCCTAGTTCCCGGCCTACGTATTACATTGCGTGATGATCGTGGCCTACCGGGAACAGAAGGCGCCGAAGGACCCTACGAAGAGGTATTTCAGCATGACGGCGGAATCAGCGAATTCGTTGAGTACCTGAGCAGCGATTCTTCGGTCACCGATGTCTGGCGCGTGCACGGTAGCGGTTCCTTCCATGAGAAGGTGCCAGTAATCGATGAAAATGGCCGCAGTCATATGCAAGACGTCCAGCGAGTTTGCGAAGTCGACGTAGCGTTGCGGTGGGGGATCGGCTATGACACTTCGATGCGTAGCTTTGTAAACATCATTGCCACTCCCAAGGGAGGAACGCACATTGCTGGTTTCGAACAGGCGCTGCTGAAATCTTTCCGTAAGAACATTGAGTCCAATGCTCGCAAACTCAAGTTCGGGCAAAAAGACAAAATCGAAAAAGACGACATCATGGCTGGCCTGACCGCGGTGCTAACCGTGCGGCTTGCGGAACCACAATTTGAGGGGCAGACCAAGGAAATCCTCGGGACGTCGCAAGTACGCCAGATCGTGACCAAGGTTGTCGAAAAGGCGCTCAACGAACGACTCTCATCGACTAAGCGCGGTGAAAAGGCAGAAGCCGCCACGTTGCTTGAAAAGGTTGTCAACGAGATGAAGTCTCGTATTTCAGCCCGAATGCATAAGGAGACACAGCGTCGTAAAACCGCGCTCGAATCATCCTCGCTTCCCACTAAGCTACTAGATTGCCGCAGCAAAGAAGTTGGACGCTCGGAATTATTTATCGTCGAGGGCGATAGCGCGTTGGGTACCGCGCGCGTCGCGCGTTCTAGCGAATTCCAAGCCCTACTGCCTATTCGAGGAAAGATCCTCAATGTGCAAAAGGCTTCCATATCAGACATGCTCTCCAACGTGGAGTGTGCGGCGATGATTCAGGTCATCGGCGCAGGATCAGGTCGTAGCTTCGATATCGAACAAGCACGATACGGCAAGATCATCCTCATGACAGATGCGGACGTGGACGGCGCACATATTCGAACGTTGCTCTTGACGCTGTTCTATCGATACATGCGTCCCATGATTGAGCACGGACGGGTATACGCTGCGGTGCCGCCTCTGCATCGGATTTAAGTGATCAACGCCGGCTCTAAGGCCAACGAAGTCGTTTACACCTACTCGGAGGCCGAGATGACTCGTCTGCTGGCGAAGCTGGAGGCCGAGGGGAAGAAGTATAAAGAACCAATTCAGCGGTATAAGGGATTGGGTGAAATGGACGCAGATCAGTTAGCCGAAACGACCATGGACCCACGCCATCGTATGCTTCGCCGTGTCGGGATTGAGCATGCTCAGGCAGCAGAGGAAGTCTTCGACCTGCTCATGGGTTCAGACGTCGCACCACGAAAGAATTTCATTATCGCTGGTGCTGAAAATCTTGAAAGAGACCGTATCGATGTCTAGCCGGACTTTGGGCTGAGAGCTATAGCCCTGCCGTTGATCGCCTCAAACGATCAACGGCAGGGCTATAAGTTTAATGTTGTCCAAATCATCGGGCGCTTCGCAACACGGACTACCAGGAAAGCAGGCGCGGTGCGATAAGAAGAATCGTCGGGCACACAAGCAACAGGACCGTACATGAGAGAACCACGAAGTTTTGGAACCCACTCAACGGTGCCACGGGCGAAAGCAGACGCTGCAAACGACGCGATGAGACCTCCCCACCAGGCATGCCTACAATTTCACCTGCTAATTCCTTAGTGCCGTCCTGGCTGGCCTTCGCTGGTGCAATAGAGGAGGCTACCCCGACGATAGCTCGAAGAAGTACCGGGCGGGTAACGACCTCGAGTGCTTTGTCATCAGCGAGCATTTCGATCAACTGGCGCACGGCGTCCAAAGACAATCGAGAAGTCGGCAACCACGGCAACGCCTCATGCCACGCGGTGAACGCTAAGATGAGAAAATCGTGACGTTGATCGAGGTGTGAACTTTCGTGGGCAATGACACCGCGCTGCTCATCGGCAGACAGCTGGGTCAGTAGTCCTCGCGAAAGCACCGTGACGGATCCATTAAACCCAGGTACGCAATAAGCCACGGGCAAATCATGATCGAGAACCAGTGTGTTAGGTCGTGTCTGTGATGGGTTGCTCAGTAGCCGCAGCAGCTGGCGGTGTTTTGCGCGTAGTCTCGTGGTGCGCCAAGAAGCCCGCACTAGGGTAAACACCAGGTGTAAAGCAAATAAGAACGCGGTGCTGAGCGCAAACA
>DNHA01000204.1 GCA_003486025.1 Micrococcaceae bacterium
GGTATGGAATATCAGTAGCTCCACACGAACATAATTCAGATTCTGCAAGATGGATATGAGTGCGATAATTCCCAGAACAATTGCTGTCCATTGTTTGGCAGAAAGCCGGCGGTGCCCTGCCGGGACTGAATCCTGGCTCATGTGAGGTCTCTCGATGCTAGTAGTCCGGTCACCAGGGCGCGTAATCCGCGTTCAAAAGAGTCGTCACTGGTGTTGACCCCGGTTGCGCGTTGCGCCGCCACTGCCTGGGTGAAGTGCGGGGTCGCCTCGCGATGATTGCTGGTATCAAAGATGTCGTGCGGTGCACCGGTATCCATTGCCGATCCGAAGATGAAGGACTCAAGGGCGACGATGGTGGGAATCACTGCGGCGTCGGCCAGACCATGGTCTCTCAGTGTTTCTGCCACATGCTCATACAATGCTATAGTGCGCGGGGAATCAGATACCGGTAGCACTGCGATGACCGGAATCAGCGGGATGTGCAACGCAAAAACGCTTCGGTAGCTCGTCGCCCATTGGATCAGCGCCTCGTGGATCTCAAGTTTCCCAAAGGCCGAGGTGTCTACCTGAGCCATGACCAGTTCCTGGATCCATTGCAGTAGGTCTTGTTTGGAATCGACATGGTTGTAGAGCGCCGAAGGCGATACTCCCAAAGATCGTGCGAGTTGCTGCATGGTCAGCGCATCATAACCGTCTTGGGAGACTAGGCTCAGCGCGTGCTCGGTAATGCGATCTCGGCTGAGTATCGCTGTGCGTGGCCTTCCAGCCCGTCGAGGACTCTCGGTACTCATTCCAATTTCCCCCTGACGTGGCATGCTTCACAAGAGCATCTTCGTACCCTATGCTATACGCAGAGGTAAATGAACCAAATTCATTTAGTGCCGAAGGGAATTATTGTGAAACAGATCGAACGCGACGTTGTCATTATCGGGGCAGGTCCATCGGGTCTCACCGCCGCCTATGAACTGAAAAAGTGTGGGAAAACGGTGGCAGTTCTTGAAGCCCGCGACCGCGTCGGCGGACGTACCTGGAGCGAAGAAATGGAGGGGGCGACCATTGAAATTGGCGGGCAATGGATTAGCCCGGACCAAACCGGGTTATATTCGCTAATCAACGAACTGGGCATCGAAACCTTCGAGCGTTACAAGGAAGGCAAAAGCCTGTACCGCACAGCGGAGGGCGAAACCATTGCCTACGAAGGTGAAGATTTCCCCGTAGCGCCAAGCACCGTGGCCGAAATGAACAAGCTCATCGAAGTGATGAATGGCCTCGCAGCGCAAATGGATCCGGACAAGCCGTGGGAGCACCCGCAGGCTGAAAAGCTTGACATGATCTCCTTCCATCACTTCCTGCGCGAGCACAGCAGCGATGAACTTGCCTGCGATAACGTGGGTCTATTTATCGCCGGTGGCATGCTGACCAAACCCGCTCACACCTTCTCGGCGCTGCAAGCGGTGCTCATGGCTTCCTCGGCTGGCTCCTTCGACAATCTTGTGGACGAAGACTTCATTCTTGACCGCCGTATCGTTGGCACCATGCAGGGCGTCTCCAAAACGGTGGCCGAACGCCTGGGCGACGACGTGTACCTGGAGAACCCGGTACTCAAGCTTGAATGGTCACAGGACGGCGTGATTGCCCACGGTGCGACGGTGAGCGTCAAGGCCAAAAAGGCCGTGATTGCGGTTCCTCCGAACCTGTACTCGCGTATCAGCTACGTTCCTGCGCTTCCACGCAAGCAATTGGTCACCCACCAGCACCAGTCCATGGGATTGGTGATCAAGGTTCACGCAGTGTACGAGACCCCTTTTTGGCGTGAAGCTGGACTTTCCGGGACCTGCTTCGGACCTAATGCAGTAGTCCAGGAACTCTACGACAATACCTACACCGGAGAAAGCACCGGCACACTGGTCGGATTTATCTCCGATGTTGACGCCGATGCCATGTGGGAATTAGACGAAGCAGAACGCAAATCGCAGATCTTGCAGGGAATCGCCGACTTCCTCGGTGCTAAGGCCTTGGACCCCAAGGTCTTTTACCTCTCCGACTTCGCGGCCGAAGAATGGACCCGCGGCGCCTACGCCACCAGCTACGACCTTGGTGGTCTGACTCGCTTTGGCTCAGTCCAGAACGATAATGTGGGACCGCTGTACTTCTCCTCTTCAGATCTTGCCGGTGAGGGCTACCAGCATGTGGATGGTGCGGTACGCATGGGACGCCGTAGCGCTGCTCGAATCATCGCAAAGCTAGAAGGAAGCAGCTATGACGAAAGCTATGACGGTGTTGCTCCGCTAGGAAAGGTCAGCGCCTAGCCATGAATCTGCTTGTTGGATACACCGCAGATCAGCGCGGTGCCGAAGCACTGGAACTGGCGGCTGCTCTAGTGGCGGGAACCACAACGCCTAGCCTGACCATAGGCATTGTGGTGCCTGCAGCGACACCCTTCAGCGCCATCTACCCCGGTGGCGACCATGGGTTCGACTCTATTCTCTCGGCCAAAGTTGATGAGTGGGCAGTTGCCGCGCTAGCCCAGGTTCCGCAAGGAGTCAGCGCCAAAGTCGTGGCTCGCTCGGTATCCTCGGTCGCCGAAGGCCTGATTGAGCTTGCCGTAGAAACCGGTGTGCATGGCATCGTCTTGGGTGGGCGTAAACGCCACCGTGCGGGATTTTTCATGCCCGGCGCGGTAGCAAATGCACTCCTGCACGCCTCACCGGTTCCGGTATTCATGTCCAGCCCGCAGGCGCTTGCCTCGTTGCGTGCAGCGAACGGGCAAATCACCCGAATGACAGCATTCGTCGGAGACCGTCCCGGAGCGCGGGAGGTCATTGCCAATGCGGCCAAGTTCGCCACGGTCCGCAAAGTTGCATTACGCGTCGCGACGCTCGTAGCCGATACCGACGTATCGGATCCAGCCACTGAGCTTGATCCGCATCTGGTGCGCACCAAGAAGTTCCTCGCGGAACTGACCGAGTCCATGGGACTGCAGGCAAGTATCGAAGTGATTTCACGTCAAAGCCTGGATGAAGCCATTGATTCGCTGGCTTGGGAAGCCGGAGAAGTAGCAATTCTGGGTTCTTCCCGGTTAGCTGCAAGCCGTCGTCTCTTTGTCGGAGCCAAGGCCCAACGAATCCTAGGCAAGTTGCACGTGCCCATGGCAGTGATACCGAACTAAAACCATCGCGCGGGGGATTACCCGTTTTCCCGGCGGCCGCAGAAGTCTGCCGGGAATAAACCCAGAAGGTTAACACTATGTCGCAAGAACTGAGGCAGGAAACTGCCGAACAACCAGAGAGTGGTCTGCACTCTAAAGGTTTGTCCACCGGCACCGTAGGAGTACTCGGACTAGTAGTCATCGGTATCTCCTGCATTGCCCCGGCCTACACTTTGACCGCCGGACTCGGCGCCACGGTGGCCGTGGTTGGCACGAGCCTTCCGGCAATTTTGCTGGCCGGCTTCATTCCGATGTTGCTGGTCGCTTTGGGATACCGCGAGCTGAACAACGCGATGCCGGATTCTGGAACCTCGTTTACCTGGGCCACCAGGGCCTTCGGACCGATGATCGGTTGGATGGGCGGTTGGGGGCTTATCGCGGCTACCGTGATCGTCTTATCCAACCTGGCCGCCGTGGCGGTGGACTTCTTCTATATCCTCCTCGCCCAGCTCACCGGAAACCAAGCAATCGCCGACTTAACGAAAAACTTGTGGGTCAACATTCCCACCACGCTGGTCTTCATCGCGGCCGCCGCTTACATTTCCTATCGTGGACTCAACGCCACCAAGGTGTTCCAGTACATATTGGTTGGTTTTCAAGTGGCGGTCTTGCTGCTCTTTGCGATCATGGCGTTCACCAGTTCCACGCCCTTTGACCGGACACCAATTAGCCTAGACATGTTCAATCCGGCCTCAGTGGATTCATTCACCGCGTTCGCCGCAGGCATTTCCCTGTCAATCTTCGTTTTCTGGGGTTGGGATGTCACGCTGACCATGAATGAAGAAACCACTGACCCGGCCAAGGTTCCCGGCCGCGGTGCGACGTGGACGGTGCTACTCATCATCGCGTTGTACCTTGCGGTGTCTTTGGGCGTTCTGTACTGGGCCGGAGTGGGCCAAACCGGACTCGGCGCGGGCAATGAGGCAAACCAGGAATCAATTTTCGCGGTGCTCTCCGGACCTATCATGGGTCCACTAGCCATTCTGATGTCGCTGGCGATTCTCTCCTCCTCGGCGGCTTCGCTGCAGTCAACCATGGTTTCTCCGGCACGTACCTTGCTGGCCATGGGGTACTACAAGGCGTTGCCACCGAGCTTCGCAAAGATTTCCCCGCGTTTCATGTCCCCTTCGGTTGCCACGGTAGTCTCGGCAGCAGCCGCGGCCGTGTTCTACGTGGTGACTCGGTTGATTTCTGAAAATGCCCTGTGGGATACCATCACTGCGCTGGGACTGATGATCTGCTTCTACTACGGGATTACCGCACTCGCCTGTGTCTGGTATTTCCGCTCTGAATTGTTTGCAAGCGTTCGGAATTTCTTCTTCAAGTTCCTTGCACCCCTCATCGGCGGTGTAGTGCTGCTGGTGATGTTCTTCAGCACGGCCATCGAATCAATGAATCCCGACTATGGCTCAGGATCCGCGATCGGTTCTGTGGGCATGGTCTTCATTCTAGGGGTGGGTGTTTTGCTACTCGGTGTCGCAATCATGCTGTTCACCAAGTGGCGGCATCCGGCATTCTTCAGAGGAGAAACCATTAAGACTCGGTAGCTAGTTACCCTTGCTGCACTCAACAATTGTTATTGAACCACCCACTAATGCTCAGTGGGTGGATCAATATGTTCATGGCTACTTCGGTTCTTTTTATCTGTTCTCGCAATGCAGGCAAGTCGCAAATGGCTGCGGCCTTGATGGACCTCGTCTCGGAGGGCAAGGTGACGAGCTATTCGGCCGGGACAAACCCTGGCGCCGTGATCAACCACGAGGCTGCTGAATCGATCGCCGAGGCCGGGGCAGACATGTCCGCAGGTATACCCAAGAGCATTGACCCTGCAATATTGGACCAAGTGGACCGCGTAGTTATTCTGGGCAGCGAAGCGAATCCCAGCATCAACGAAAACATTCCCACCGAACGCTGGGTCACCTACGAGCCAAGCGAGGACGGGATGACAGGCAGTGAACGGATGAACCTGATCCGTGATGAAATTGCCGAGCGGGTACGCGAACTGTACCGCGAACTGGAGAAATAAAATCAGCGTTAGCAAGACGAAACAGGGCACAACCTCGTGGTGGCTACCGGGAATCTGCCTGATTCTCACCGGATGGTGCGCTAACCAATATGTGTCACTCATCAGCTGGTATCAGCAGCACCGCGAGCTTAGCGAATTTGAAGCAATGCTGGTGATGGGCAGCTACCTGCTCGGCATGATTCCGACGCTGCTGCTGGGTGGCCCGCTAGCCGACAAGTTTGGCCGCAAGCCTTTTACCCTCCTGGCTTTGACCGCCTCCACGCTCGGCTCGCTGAGCATGATGTTCGGGGCAGTTCACGACTCCGGGTTATATGCCGGACGAGTGCTTACCGGAATGGGCATGGGACTGGCCATGGTGGCGGTGACCAGCTGGGTTAAAGTGCTCAGTGTGGGACCGGCAGGAGCAACCCGAGCAGCACTGTGCACCTCGGCCGGGTTTGCCATCGGTCCGATGATCTCCGGCACTATTGTGGGCGCGAGCGCCAGCCCTGAACTCGCCTATGGAATTCACGCGGTAGCTGCGCTCTCGTGGTTATTTCTTATCACTACGGTCAAGGAAGAAAAGGCGATTCAGGCCAATAATTCTGGGACTGCGACCACCCCCGAGAATCTCAAGCGATTTAAACTCGTGGTGCTTCCCGCTGCCCCATGGGTCTTCGGACTCGCGGCAAGCGGTTTTGCTATCGTTCCCGCGTTGAGCTCAGCAGCAGGTCAGTCCTCATTGTTTTTCACGACTGCCGCGGTAGTTATCACCATGGGGATGGGTCTCCTGGTCCAGCCGCTGGCCAAACGCTATAACGACACCAGCAAGGTCACCGTACTGATGGCCGGACTGATCCTCGCCGTGCTGGCATTCGCCTTGATGATCCTGGTGTATCTGAGCGGATCTGAAGCGCTGGGCTATGTGGCTTTCATCGTTTCGGGTTCGGCCAACGGAGTGCTGCTGGTCGCTGGGCTTAGCCAGGTACTTGATCTTGCGGGATCTGGAGAAATCGGAAAACTTACGGGCCGGTTCTATGCCGTGTGCTTTATCGGCTTTAGCTTCCCAACGCTCTTTGCCATGTGGCGCCCGTTTGCTGATCCTCTCTGGTTCATTGCGCTGCTTATCGGGCTATGCCTTGTGAGCATGGTGTGCGTCTATGCCGCGCGCAAGCATCTGCCGGCACGGACCTTGGCCCTGGTGCAAGGCTAAAACTAGTTCTTTGTTCCGCTCAGCTTCGACAGCAGTGCAGTGGTGCGGTAGGGGATAACATCACGCAGAATCATTGAGGTTGAGGTGCGAGTGATCCCAGGGCATAAACGGATCTCTTCAGAGACGCGATAGAGGTCATCTGGATCGGTAGCCGAGACGCGAATCAGCAGATCGGTTTCCCCAGCAGGAGCAACGCATTCTAAAACTTCTGGGATGCGGCGCAAGGCATCGATGGCCTCGTTCAGGCTCGACTGGTTCAACTCAGCGCTCACAAACGCACTGACTCCACGTCCCATAGAGCTTGGCAGGATACGGGCGGTATTCGGGCGCAAAGCACCGGAATGAGCCAGACGTTCCAGACGCGTCTGCACCGTTCCGCGTGCCAGGCCCAGCTGCTGAGCGAGCATCATGATCGGTACACGTGGATCATTATCTAAAGCCAACAGAATTCGGCGGTCGGTCTCATCGAGCTGATACGTTTCCGAATTCATGTGGAGATTCTCCTGTGCTGCCATGTTGGGTGGTCCGCGGCCTAGGGGCCTTCATAGGATTTTAGTCAAAATGACCAGCCATGCCCAACTGTGTTGCACGGTCTGACCGGTTTTGTTGCGTCTAACTCATTATGTGCCATGGCTTGGCTTGCGTCGAATCACAAAGCGCTACTTATGCACAACCTGTCCGGTATCAAACTAAATGATCCTAAATCGCAGTAAACTTTCAGATATGAGGTTTCTGAGATTAGAGGACGTTGCCGAGGAATTGAACGTAAAGCTTCCCCAAGTCCGTGCGCTGGTGAAAAGCGGTGAGCTTCCTGCTATTCAAATTGGCGGCCGTGGCATGTGGCGAGTGGAGCGGGTAGAACTTGAGAACTATATTCAGCACCGTTACGCCCAAGCCCGTGAGGAAGTCACCGGAGAAGTGGACTGATCTAAGGTGCCGGTGAGTAAGTAGAGAATCCGGAACTTGTGTAGTTTTAGATTGAATGCCGATTTCGGCACTGCCAGCACCCGCACCAGGAGCGGAATTGTCACCGACTATTACCCAACGTCGTTGGGCGCTGTACACACTATTTTTCCTGCCCGGCTTGAGCATGGCCTCCTGGGTGACGCGCACGCCAGCCATTAGAGACCTGCTGGAAGCTACCCCGGCGAAGATGGGCCTGGTGCTCTTCGGACTTTCGGTCGGCTCCATGCTCGGCATTATCTTCTCCGGAAAACTTGTTGCACGCTTTGCTGCGCGTCCGGTGATCCGCACCGGCTCTGCAGCAGTGATTGCCTCGATGCCGCTCATTGGAATTAGTGCCCACTTCCAACTTGAATGGTGCGTGGCCGCTGGGCTGTTCCTCTTCGGTGCCGGTATGGGCAGCGCAGAAGTTGGAATGAATGTGGAAGGCGCCGAGATTGAACGACTCACCAAGAAACCCTTCCTGGCGAGTCTTCATGGATTCTTCTCCCTTGGCACGGTCATTGGTGCCAGCGCAGGAATTATTTTCACGTCAATCGCTTTTCCAGTCCTTTGGCACTTGGTGCTCAGCGGGTTGGTTTCGCTAGCGCTATTTCTGTACGTCATCCGTTACCTTCCCGAAGGCACGGGGAAAATTGACAGGTCACGCACGGAAGAAACCGCAACCTCGAACGCAGCTAAACTCTGGACGGACCCGCGCTTGCTGTTGATCGGATTTATCGTTCTGGCGATGGCGCTCGCCGAAGGGTCGGCCAACGACTGGCTGCCGTTGGTGATGGTTGACGGGCATGGTTTTGATCCCGCAGCCGGGTCATTGATTTTCACCGGGTTCGCGCTGGCGATGACTATCGGGCGTTTCTGCGGTGGCTGGTTTATCGGGCGGTTTGGCGCAAGCAGAACGTTTGCTGTCAGCGCTTTCCTTGGAGCGCTTGGGCTTTCGGGTGTCATTTTCCTCAACAACCCAGTCCTTGCCGGCGTCTGCGTCATCCTTTGGGGAATTGGTACTTCGTTGGCTTTTCCTTTGGCAATCTCCGCTGCCGGAGCCTCCGGAACAGATCCTGCGGGACGCGTTGCAGTGGCCGCCACCATCGGGTATATCGCTTTCTTAGTCGGTCCACCACTTCTGGGATTTATCGGGAATGAATTTGGATTAAGGCAGGCACTGCTTCTTCCCCTTGGATTTGTCCTGGTGGCAATATTCTTCTCTTCGGCCGTTGGTGAAAGGAAAATCAAACTTGAACGAGTTCCTGATGAGCGGGAACTCGACGGTGACCCACAGCACTAAGTTCAGCGCACTTTGCAAAACGTAGGCTTTAGACAATACTGATCCGATTGAATTGATCATATTGTCCAATGCTCGCTCTGCCTATTGCGCATGCTGACTGGTACGGTGTTTACTTGAATCAGTTGAAGTCATCGAGCTACCGCTTTGTATGGCTTGCGCCGATCACCGGGAAGATCATCATGTCTTTACGGTTGGTATTAGACACGGGACAAAGATACCGTTCTTAGGCATCGAAGGGTCAGATCAAGGGATCCGTAAGCGTTCGCTCCAGCTCTGGAGAAGCGTTTACGGATCACTTTGACTTTTAATCGCGGAGAAAATCTTGAAGCATCAGATATCCCGCGTGTTAGATGAGCTGTGAAACGGCCTCGGAGGTCCTAGGAACGTTAGCTCGGCTCTGACAGAATGAGCGCGTGGGAGCACACACGTTAAGTATGAGAAACAGCCGCCAATTCTGGAGCCCCTGGTGGGCACAGATCATTGCCGGGCTATTCATTGTCCTGCTCGCGGTTAGTCCGTGGTTGTGGCTTTGGCTGGGGCAACGAGAGCAGCCAATGCTGCCTACGTCGACAAGCGACGCGGCGGGGTTGATGATCATCTTCGCGCTGATCACCTTGCTTGGCGGTTGGTTTACCAGAGTGATTGGCCGCCGAAGCACTAGCTTCGCAATCCTGACCGATATTGGTGTGCTTCTAGCCCTGGTTGGGCTCGTTTTCCAGTGGATCTGGGACGATGCACCGGAAATTTTCCAAGGGAAAATCAGCGGCGAACTCCAAGTGCAGCTCTGGGCTCTCGGCATCATTTTCATAATCAGCCAAGTCCTATATTTCTTGATCGCCAAATTACAACTGAGTATCGTGGCGCTGCTGGTGTCCGCACTCGTTTTTAATGTTGGCCAATGGTTGCAGATGGTCGCGACCTATACTCCCTTAGAACCGGAGATCTACTCCTCCTTGATCTATGCTGGGGCATTGATCCTTGGGCTGGTACTGGGATTCCTCGGGTTCCTGCAGATCTGGCATTTGGTGGTTTGGGTTATTGCATTAGCTATCCAGTGGGTCATGCCAGCGGTAATCTCCGCGATTGTGACGCTGCTGGAAAATCCGGTGGGTTCCATCGGCGGTTCACTGGCCAAGTTTGGCGAGCTTAGTCAGGATGCCATCGGGCAGACCGATTGGCTCATACCGTCCTTGGTCACCCTTGCGGTAGCTATGTTGACTAGCGTTATTCTGCTGATCATCCGTAAGGCCAAGCGTCGTTCGTAGCAGCTAGGGGAAACCCAGAGGCCAACGAACGAACCAGAACGGTAATCTCTGCGATACTCGGATGAGACCGGGTTCTGGAAACCCGCTATCACCTGATGTAAAGGAATGTTCGTGGTGGACACTAACGATACTAAGGACGCAAGCAATCTGCTGTCGCAGGAACTGGGCGATTTGGAGCAGTTGAATCCGATAAAGCCCGGTGGCTATTCTGCCAAGCGTCTCAGCGCTGGCTCGGGAGCTACCTTGGTGCAGATTGCCTTTGACGCAGATGTCGAGCTCGCTGAGCATAAAGCAGGCACCCCAATTATTGTGCAAGTACTTGATGGGGAAGTGGACTTCAGCGTGGGCGATGAAACCCACCATCTCAGCTACGGCGGGATTATCCGCCTGGAGGCCGGAGTCGTCCATGCCGTCTATGCGGAGAAACCGGCCCGAATACTCATTACCTTCATCAACGTCTAAAAGTGATTTCTCAGCTCAATGCCGCCTTGAAAATTTCCGCACTGAGTTCTTGAACCGGTAGAGGTTTCGACGCGGCAAGGGCCGCTACATGAGTGGATGGCACAGGCAGTCGGCGAAGGCTGTATCCGCCTAGATGCCTAGGACTGGCCCACTTATTGAGGCGGGCGGCCCTCAGCGCCGAGGCCGAGAGCACCCGGACTTTTGAAGGGTCGCGTCTTAAACCTGCGCCATCGGCCTTGAGCAGTGCTTCTTTGGCAGTCCATGCCCACAGCCTGATATCGTCTGGATTCTTGTCCCGATGCACCAGTTTGAGTTCACCGGACGTTAGCGTGAGCTGGTCAAAGCCCGGAAAAATCCCCAGCGGACTCAGCGCGGTTCCGCGTTCAATATCGGTGCCAAGACGCAAATCGTCAGGGCCTACGGCCGCAATGACTAGTTCTCTAGTCCTGGAGGACGAGATTGCATGCTGCGACGTTGCTGGCTTGCCGTGGTCGCTGGAGTTGCAGGAGATGCAATGCCGCGAAATGTCGACGGCTGGCGCTTGGGAAAGCTCTCCGTATGTGACGTAGGAGAGCAATAGCCGCAACAGTGTACGGGCGCCGATAAATGCCTCGCGGTCTTCCTGGTGGGCGAAGTCTTCGGCCCGGACGGCTTCGGCGCCGAGGATTTTCTCAGGACCGCCAAATTTTTGGGTCGCCAACTGTACTTGTGCAGGCGAGGCTACCGCGTAGAAAATCTGCGAGCCAGCGTGGGCGGGGATCATGCTGTCCAGACTACGTCGTAGAGTTCCAGGTACTAAAATGGGGCCTGCTGTCTTAGCAGGCCCCAAATTGTGCTCGCTAACGTTGCGCGTCCAAGGGAGCTAGCTCGGATTCAGTTTTTGCTGTTGCACGGTTGAAGCTCATCGAGTTGAGCACCGCATCAATGGTGCGTGGCCCATCTTGGTGCAGGCAAGCGCCGGCAACAAATCGGTCAGGGCGCAGCAGAATCATCGGGGTTGGACGGTCGTCAAACCACTTCTTCAGCCGTCCAGTCACATCCGAAACGACAAGTGTCTGCGGGCTCATATCGCGCTTGGCCCATGTGTATTGGGTTTCCGGGACCACCGCAACCAGCTTCGCGCCGAGTGCTTTCAAATCACTGATAGTTTTGGCGGGAAGGACGTCAATCGGGTCATTGCCCCAGACGATGAGCGTCCACCAGTTGCCGATGACGTCATCGAGTTTGCTGACTCCTAGCTCATCGGTACGGACATTGGGCTGAATGAACTGCACGCCTACGGGGGAGACCCGGGAATTCGCCGTAGTCACCGGGATGAGCTTGCTGCTCATGACTCCGTTGGCGGTGCCAGACTGGCCGGTGGTGGGATCCGCTAGTACGCCTACGGTGTATCGAGGCATGGGTTTGAATCGCATATCTGCAAAGTAGCTCTTCACCGAGGGGAAAAGATTGAGCACGCTGGCTGCGGTATCCCGCAGAATCACTCCTGCTGGATTGGTCAACTTGATGACGTTGCCCATTGTCAACGAAAGATCCACCATTGCCTTTGCGTGTTGTTTGCGCTCGGAGGTATAGGTGTCCAGCAGTTCATCCCCGGCATGGCCCGAGAGGATCGAGGCGAGCTTCCATCCGAGGTTTGTTGCATCGCGCATGCCTGAATTCCATCCTTGGCCCATCCAGACCGGCATCAGATGCGCGGCGTCGCCCGCGATAAGTTGGCGTCCCTTGCGGAAGTTTCCTGCCACACGGGCGTGGTGGGTGAACACGCGGCGGCGAATGAATTCGAGGCTTGTAGGATCCGGAACGTGATCTGCAAGCATGCGGTTGACGAACTGGGGGTCGGTGGCCATTTCTTCGGTTTCGCCGTCGAGCAGCATGAACTCCCAACGGCGTACCGCGTGGGGCAGGCCGATGGATACGTAAGGGCGTACTGGGTCGGCACCGAGGAACACATTCGGGGTGCCCAGTGGGTCATTGTTTACGTCCACGACCAGCCAGCGGGTTGCAGGGGACTCGCCTTCAAAGCTGACGTTCAGTCGTTTGCGGGTAGGGGACTTGCCGCCTTCGCAACCCACGATGTATTTTGCCTCGAAGGTACGCTCGGTCTCTTCGCCGTTTGTGCCGCTGACCTTGACGCGTGTGGTCACTGAATCTGCAGTTTCGGTGACGTCGAGTACTTCGTGGCCGAAGAGCACCTGGACATTGTCGAAGCGCGCAAGCCCTTCGTAGAGCACACGGTCTACTTCTGGCTGGATGAAACCGTGCTTGCGTTCCCAGCCGAATTCATCGGTTTGCGGGTTGTTGATCAGGATGGTTTTGCCGCGTCCGTTGACTAGGCGCATGATGTGCTGCGGCGTGGTGTGCGGGCGTACTTCGTCTACCAGTCCCACGGTCTGGATGGTACGCAGCGACTCATCGTCGAGCCCCACCCCACGCGGGTAATCGATGAGGGTATCGCGCGCCTCAAGGACGGTGACCGTGCGGCCATACATCCCCAGGATGTTGGCGAGCATCAGACCTGTTGGCCCGGCACCGACAATAAGGACTTCGCTGGTAGTCGTTGAAGACATCTAACCCTCACTTATTTGTGTAAATAACGCACACTTATGAACTGCATATGCACTTAACCTGTGGTTCATCACACCATGAGATGTGTCCTGGATCAAAGAGATCGTTCTGCATGCCGGAACGTTTTGCACAAAGAAGTGCTCGGCGGACTAAGTATTCAAGTCATCCAGCAGACGCGTGGCGACTACTTTCAGTGGCTCAATGCAGTCGATTGCGGATTGCTCATGGAGCGTGATGACGTTCAGGCATGCGGTGGGCCTTGATCCAGCTGCTGGTAGCGGGATTGCCAAGCCATGCATATTTGGTTCGACCTCCCCAAAGGTCTGCGCGAAACCACGCTCCCTCACCAGCCGTACCTGGTCGGTATCTTGGGCGGATGCTGGCTCTGCGGCCAAGAGAGCTAATCCGGCTGCGCCACTGGTGACAGGATGCTGCGAACCTTCGGTGAACGCCACATGGTAGGTGCCCGCGCGCGGGGAGACCACTGCCAGGGACACCGCGCTATTGCCCTCGCGTACTAGCAACGCAACCGTCACGCCTAGGGAATCCGCGGCACTACGCAGATGAGATGTTGCGGCATTGCGCAGATGCTGGTGTCCAGCAGCAGCCAAGGATAGCAATCCGGCAGCCCCACGGTATCTGTTGTCTTCGCCGCGGTGCAATAATTCAGCGTCGCAGAGGGTGTTCAGAATCCGGTAGGCAACCGTGCGGTGAAACTTTGAACGTTGCGCGACTTCCGTCGCAGTCAATCCCTCTTGCGCTTCGACCACTTGGCGCAAAATTGCCAGGCCTCGGGCTAGGGTCTGGGACCCCGTGGTCCGTGACGCGGAAGTTTCAGCGCTTGTATTCATATGTAGATAGTGCCATAAGACGTGCGTTATTTGCTCTGAGATGTTTCGGGGTACGGCACATGGTGGCTAATCTCGTCGACGTTGGAATGGTACCTGCTAAGAACTTCTGAAAGCTATTTGTGCATAGACCGGCAAAAGCCGGGTGGATCATGATGATCAACCCGGCTTTCGCCGTACTGCTGGAAAACTCTACTTAGCTGCTGCCAGCTGCACTGCGACGTCGACAATCATGTCTTCCTGACCGCCCACGTAGCCGGCCTTGCCGACCTCTTCGAGGATCTTGTAGGCAGGAACTCCGTAGCGCTCGGCTGCACGCTCGGCGTGGATCAGGAACGAGGAGTACACCCCGGCGTAGCCCTGCATGATTGACGCGCGGTCCATCACCGGCATGCGGGTGATGAATGGCTTCACAATATCTTCGGCGGCACCCATCAGACCCTGGATATCAACCCCGGTTTTGATGTCCAAGCGGTCAAAGGCCGCAGCAAGGACCTCGGTGGGTGAGTTGCCCGCGCCGGCGCCCAGCGCCATCAGCGTGCCGTCGATCTGCTTAGCCCCGGCACGGACGGCGAACACGGAGTTCGCTACGCCGAAGCTCATATTCTGGTGGCCGTGGAAGCCAACCTGGGCATCATTGCCCAGCTCGGAAACCAAAGCCGAGACACGGTCCGAGACATCATCAAGGATCAGTGCGCCAGCCGAATCGACCACGTAGACGCACTGGCATCCGGCGTCAGCCATAATGCGTGCCTGCTTAGCCAATTCTTCAGGCGATACCCGGTGGCTGAGCATCAGGAAACCTACGGTTTCCATGCCCAGCTTGCGTGCATGCTGGAAGTGCTGGATCGAGACATCTGCCTCGGTGCAGTGGGTGGCAATGCGGGCTACCGATGCGCCCACCTCGTGGGCTTGGTTCAAGTCATGGATGGTGCCCAGTCCCGGGAGCATCAGCACGGCAATCTTTGCCTGCTTGGCTTCGTCCACCGCGGCCTTGATCAGGTCTAGTTCCGGGGTCAGCGAGAATCCGTAGTTGAACGATGAGCCGCCCAGGCCGTCGCCGTGGGTGACCTCGATGACCTCAACTCGGGAGTCATCCAGTGCGCGCACCACCGAGCGGACATGCTCCTCGGTGAATTTGTGGCTCATCGCGTGCGAGCCGTCGCGCAGGGTGGTGTCGGTCAGACGGATGTCAAAGGTGGTGTCCATAGGTGCAGTCATGGTGTGCGTCCCCAATTCCTAGTTCACCGACGCGGCGGAGCGCGCGGCGTCGATCTTCTCTGAGAGCAGATCCGCGGTGCGGGTAGCTGCAGCGGTGATGATGTCCAAGTTGCCTGCGTATTCCGGCAGGTAGTCGGCGGCGCCGGCGACCTGGACCCAGATGCCCACACGGCCAAAGCCGCCCCAGTCTTCACGGGCTTCCTCGAACTGTGGTTCCATGCGAAGTTCATAACCCGGGACGTAGTCGCGGATATCGGCAGCGGCCTTGTCGATGGCCGCACGGATCTTGTCTTGGGTTTGACCAGCTGCAGCTGCCTCGGCAGGGATCATCGCGTAGATGGTGTTGCGCATCATCATCGGTGGTTCCACCGGGTTGATGATGATAATTGCCTTGCCTCGCTTGGCGCCGCCAACCACTTCCAATGCCTTCGCAGTGGTTTCGGTGAACTCGTCCACGTTGGCCCGGGTGCCCGGACCGGCAGACTTCGACGCGATTGAGGCAACGATTTCTGCATACTCCACCGGAACCACGGAGGAAACGGCAGCCACGATTGGCGTGGTGGCCTGGCCGGCGCAGGTAATCATGTTCACGTTCATGGTGTCGGTCAATGAATCCAGGTTCACCACCGGTGCCAGGTACGGGCCAACAGCCGCGGGAGTCAGGTCAATGGCGTGGATGCCGGCGGCCTTGTACTTCGGGGCGTTGGCCTCGTGTGCTTTCGCGGAGGTGCATTCAAAGACGAAGTCAGGCAGTTCGTCCTGAGCTAGTAACCAGTCCACACCTTCGGCAGAGGTGGTGATGCCCAG
>DNHA01000272.1:0-5246 GCA_003486025.1 Micrococcaceae bacterium
CGCCGCCGCCGAGCACCCCTAGCGCACGCCGAGTTCGGCAATCGCCCTCCGAAGAGCGCAAAACATCGCGAACACCTTCTTTTGGCGCGCCCAAAGCCGGTTCGCGCAACAGCACGGCCAAAAGCCAAGGTGCACCGGAAAACAAGTCGAAAACTCCTTTGCGNNGCAGCGGTCCGCCGCAAACCGGGGGAGAAAGCACAGACCGCACATCAGACTCCGGCCGGAGCTCCGGTAGCGGCACACCGTTTTTCCGGACGCGTGGCAGCGCTGCTAGTGGTACTCGCGTTTTTTGCCGTGATGCTGGTACCTACGGTGAATTTTTACCGGACACAAATGACCGAGATCAGTGAACTGCGTGCCTCGATCAGTGAAAAAGAGGCCCAGCGCGACGAGCTGAAGGCAGAGATCGCACGCTGGGATGATCCGTTGTACATCAAGCAACAGGCTCGCGAGCGGATAAACTTGGTCATGCCGGGAGAAAAGCTTTACAAGGTTGTCGGTGAACTTCCTGCCGAGGAAGCTACCGCAACGCCTAATGGCAGCACCTATGAGGTGCGCGCAGATCTTCCTTGGGTAGATGCGCTGCTTGATTCGGTACATCGCTCAGCGACGGACTAAGAAGCAAACATACTCAAGCCGAACCATACGACGCGAAAAGACAAAAACTTGACTGATAAGCCCATCCGCGAAGCCCTCGACGCCGCCGGACGAGTTCCGAGCGAACAGGATCTAGACACGCTCAGCCGCCAACTCAACCGTCCGGTGCGTGATGTGGTGGAGATCGGTGCACGCTGCGTTTGCGGAAACCCCTTGGTGGCGACCACGGCACCACGGCTTTCCAGTGGCATCCCGTTCCCCACCACTTACTATCTGACACACCCGGTGATTACCGCCGCGGTGTCCCGGCTGGAAGCCGCGGGACTGATGGGCATAATGAATGAACGCCTGGGTGTTGACCCAGCGCTGGCTGCCGATTACGTGCTGGCCCATGAGGCTTACCTGGCGAACCGTGATGCTATCGGCGCACGCTCGGGCACCGGTGAGGTCCCGGAGATCTCCGGCGTCTCTGCTGGCGGTATGCCTAGCCGGGTTAAATGCCTGCACGTGCTGGTAGGTCACTCTCTGGCCGCTGGCGAAGGGGTTAACCCGCTAGGGGACGAGGCGATCGCGCAGATCGCCGAGTGGTGGACCAAAGACAAATGCTTCTGTGAAGGCGCGTGGGAGACTACCGGGCAGGCACCGAGCCAGGATCGTTCACGCCATGTGAAGACCCAGGAAAAGGTGGACCCATCGGTCAAGCGGGCAGAACGTGCACGTAAGCGTGCAGAGCGTGAAGCCAACGAAGCGGATCAGGCCTAATGCGCGTCGCGGGAATTGATTGCGGCACCAACTCCATCCGCCTGCTGATCGCCGACGCTGTCGAAACCGAGTCCGGTGTGCAGCTGAGCGATGTACTTCGCACCATGCGCATCGTACGCCTGGGCCAAGACGTTGATGCGACCGGCGGCTTTGCCTCCGAGGCTCTGGAACGTACCTTTGCTGCGGTTCGCGAGTACAAGGCACTGTGTGATGAGCATGAAGTCCAGCAGATTCGTTTTGCGGCGACAAGTGCCGCCCGTGATGCGTCAAATCGCGATGTTTTCCTCTCCACCGTCACCGATCTGCTCGGCGTCACCCCGGAAGTGATCACCGGAGCTGAAGAAGCAAACCTGTCATTCACCGGGGCCGCCTCGGTACGCGAAGCCAAAGACGGCAAGGTGCTGGTCATCGACCTCGGCGGCGGATCGACCGAGTTTGTGCTCGGCGACGGATCCGGAATGCTGGCGGCTGCCTCCTTGGATATGGGATGCGTGCGGGTGACCGAACGCTTTGCCCAGCTTCATGATGCGGCCGGGTTTATCGATCAGACGCTGTCCACCCTGGAAGACCGCGTTGATGTGTCAGAAGTTGACGCGGTGATTGTGGTGGCGGGGACGTTTACCACGCTGACCGCGCAGGCTCTGGGACTGACCGCTTATGACTCGGCTGCCATCCACGGAGCCGAACTCAGCCTCGGCGATATGCGCCGTGCAACCGGGCAAATGCTCTCCTATAACCGCGAAGAGCGCGAAGCCCTGGGCTTCATGCATCCGGGACGCGTTGATGTGATTCAGGCCGGAGCGCTGATTGTGGAACGCATATTGGATTACCTGGAACGCGCTAGTGCGCAGCGTCCAATGATGTTGATTGCTTCAGAACACGATATTCTCGATGGCATTGCGGCTTCGGCCGTGAGCAACTAGCCAACTGCATCACTTTGCCCTCCCGGCCAGGTGTGCCCGAGCCCCCTTGCAAGGAGATGATTGTGGGTTACATGAGAACCGGTAAACCCGTTGCGGCGCGGACCTGGATTTCGGCCGTGCTCGCGGCGTTGCTGATCAGCGCGACCTTTGTTGGCGCCGTTCCGGCTCATGCAGACGACATTCGCAGCAGCGAGTACTGGCTGAAAGCACGCGGTATCAGCGATGCGCACAAGGTCACCAAGGGCAAGGGCGTAAAAGTCGCCATCATTGACACGGGTATCGATACCAGCCACCCCGATCTGAAGGGTGCAGTCACCGGTGGGGCCGATATGTCCGGTTCCGGCGGGCCGCAAGGTGACAAACCGATCGGCGTGATGAGCGAACACGGCACGCTCGTGGCTACGCTGCTGGGCGGCCGCGGAAATAACAAGCAGGAAATTGAACGGGTTAAATCCGAGAACGAACGGTTAAAAACCGCTTGGGAAAAGGCGAAGAAGAACGCCGAAGAGGAAAATAAAGACAAAAAAGACGACGAAGAAAAAGTAGAGGTCCCCAAGGAACCCGAATACGAGAAGATCCCTGCACTGCGCTCAGGCAGTGATGGGGTGCTTGGAGTGGCTCCGGAGGCGGAACTGCTTTCGGTTTCTTTGTGGATGGGCGGGGAGAACCCCGCGGGTATCCCGGTGGAAGAACAGATTCCCAAGGCAGTGCGTTGGGCGGTTGATTCCGGCGCCAAGGTGATCAATATGTCTCTGGGCTCAACCTCGCCGGCATGGCCCGAGAGCTGGGATGACGCGTTCAAATACGCCGAAGATAAGGACGTGGTGATCGTGGCCGCCGCCGGTAACCGTTCCGGTGGCATGAGCCAGGTTGGCGCCCCGGCGACCATCCCAGGTGTGCTGACCGTGGCCGGTGTGGACGAGTCGGGCAAGGCCTCGAAAGATTCCTCCACCGAGGGCATCTCCATCGGTGTCGCCGCTCCGGCTGAGCAACTTGTCGGTGGCTTGCCAGGCGGTGGCTATGCCCGCTGGTCCGGAACATCCGGTGCAGCTCCGCTAGTGGCCGGAGTGGCCGCCTTGATCCGTGCCGAGCATCCGCAGATGAAAGCCCCGCAGGTGATCAATCGAATCTTGCAGACCGCTAAGGATACCGGGGCACCGGGTGTGGACAACCTGTATGGCTACGGAATTATTGATGCGTATGCAGCCGTGACCGCGAATGTTCCAGTGGCCAAGGAAAACCCGCTGAATACCATTACTGAATGGATCCGAATCCACCGTCGCAATGTCGATAGCACCACCGAGGCTCCGGATCCGGGCGTTTCCATGGAGAAATCCACACTCAACGCAGTGGCCGCACCAAAGCCTATCCTTCCCGACGACTCGACCCCGGTCCTGCAACCGGTCATCGTTGTTGGCGGCGGTGTACTGCTGCTGCTCGCGCTCCTGCTGGGCGGAACTCAAATTGGAGTCAGTGCGCGCCGGCAGAAAAAGATCCGTGAGGTTGAACTTGCCGCGTTGAGTAAGCTCCCGGTGGATGAACCAAACGGTGGGCGTGATTTCTTCGACGAGATTCCCGAGGATGAAAAATAATTGACGCAACGTGGTGGCGGCAGATGAACGCAGGAATATTCCTCGTCTATCTGCCGCCATTGTGCGTTACTCATCGTGCATACGGTGGTGCAAGGGAAGCCGGAATCAGCCGGAAACATCGTGCGGTTGAGGAGTTAAAAGTAGCTTGAACCGCACTGCGCGCAGAACGCCTGCCTGGCTGGAGACGAAGCCAACACAAAAAGTTAGTGAATGTTTTCACTAACTCCGATAATCCGCGTAGAATAAGGAATATGTCGATCATCGAAAGCTCCCAGAAGCGTCCGCGCATTCTTGTCGTTGGCGGTGGCTATGTTGGCCTTTACGTCGCGATGAAGTTGCAGAAGAAGGTCAAGGACCACGGTGGCATTGTCACCGTAGTAGACCCGAACCCTTACATGACTTACCAGCCATTCCTGCCAGAAGTTGCAGGCGGCCAGATTGAACCGCGCCACGTTGTGGTTTCCCACCGTGCGCACCTGAAGCACTCCGAACTGGTTAACGGTCGGGTGCTGAGTATTGACCACGCAGCAAAGAAGGCAGTCGTCGCTCCCGTGAGTGGCGAAGAATTCGAGCTGGAGTACACCGATATTGTGATGTCTGCAGGTGCGATCACTCGTACCTTCCCGATTCCGGGACTAGGCGACGCGGGTATCGGCCTGAAGACCATCGAAGAGGCCGTAGCGCTGCGCAACCAGATTGCCGAGCGCATCGAGTCCGCCTCGAACATGACTGATCCGGTAGCGCGCAAGCGTGCCCTGACCTTCGTTGTGGTCGGCGGCGGCTTCGCCGGCATCGAGACCATCGCCGAGCTCGAAGACATGGCTCGTGACCTGATCAAGCTCAACGACCGCATCGATGAGAAGGAAGCACGCTTCGTCCTCATCGAAGCCATGGGCCGCATCATGCCAGAAGTTACCGAAGAGCAGGCATTGTGGGTTGTTGACCACTTGCGCAGCCGCGGTATCGAGGTTCTGCTGAACACCTCGCTGGCAGATGCCACCGATGGTGTCCTGCAGCTGATCAACATGGCTGACAAGTCCCCAGCAGGAACCTTCGGTTCCGACACGTTGATCTGGTGCGCCGGTGTGATGGCGAACCCAATGGTTCGCTCCACCGATTTCCCAATCGAGCAGCGCGGTCGTATCGAAACCCGCACCGACCTGCGTATTAAGGACGAGAACGGCAACCCGCTGGAAGGCGCATGGGCTGCCGGCGACATCTCGGCCGTCAAGGACGTTACCGGCGGCCTGCCGGACGGTACCTGCGTTCCAAACGCACAGCACGCGGTACGCCAGGCGAAGTTGCTGGCGAAGAACCTCTACGCTGCGCGTTACGGTGTGGGCACCATCAAGGAATACAAGCACAAGAACCT
>DNHA01000272.1:5277-9438 GCA_003486025.1 Micrococcaceae bacterium
GCATGGATGGCCCACCGCGGTTACCACGGTATGGCCATGCCAACCTTCGAACGCAAGTTCCGCGTCGTAGGCGACTGGATGGTTGCGTGGTTCTTCTCGCGCGACGCACTGCAGCTGAACAACCTTGAGACCCCGCGTGCGGCTTTCGAAGAATCAGCTAAGCCAAAAAAGGCTCCAGCCGCTAAATAGGTTTCGCTGATCGACGATCGCTGGCCACAGGAGCCGGAATCAATTCTGGCTCCTGTGGCATCAAGCGATGCGGTAATTTCAGAAAATGCGAAGTTATCGCGTAAGATTTTAGAGTCTTGCCCTCATGGTGGAATTGGCATACACGGCTGACTTAAAATCAGCTGCCGAAAGGCTTGTGGGTTCGAGTCCCACTGGGGGCACTTGTGAAAAAGGCCGCTGCAACCCTGGAATATCTGGGGGTGCGGCGGTCTTTTGTTTACCCAGAATAGACTCATGGTCACTTGCAGCGGGCAGGATGTCTTCCGAGCGTGACTCACTGGCACGCTCTAGGCATAATTCGCTTGAAATATGCCGATATCATCCCTATGGCTGAGCCGATTCACAGCAAACCCAAATAAGATCATCTATACACAGCAGAAGAACTTTCTGCACTTGAACTTACGACTTATGGGGGAATTTAGGTTGAGCGGTAACCCGATCTTCGGTTCCAAGAACCAGTCTGCAAGCTGGGGCACTGGCTCCAATGCAGGCAGCCCGGTCGGATTCCACGAATCCGGCAACCTCAGCGCCGATCAGTTGCAGGGAATGTACCAGCAGCCATCGGCCAACAGCCAAGACACCGGTCGCATGACCATTGGCGACACCATCAACAAAACCATCCTGTGCTTGGCACTGGTCGTTGTAGGTGCCGCCGTAGGTTGGGCCGTACCAGCATTGATGTTGCCAGGTGCACTGATCGGTTTTGTCCTTGGTCTGGTGAACGTCTTCAAGAAGAAGCCGTCACCAGCTTTGATTCTTCTTTACGCGGCAGCCGAAGGCCTGTTCCTCGGTGGACTGTCCGGGTTCCTTGAGCGGATGTACGAGGGCATCGCCATTCAAGCGATCGTCGCGACCTTCTGTGTCGCCGGCGTGACCCTGGCCTTGTACCGCTCGGGTAAGTACCGGATGACTCCGAAACTGAACAAGATGTTCATGATCGCGATGATCGGCATGGTTGTCTTCTCGCTGGCCAACATGGTCATGATGATGACCGGCACCGTCGACGGCATGTTCGGCATGCGCAGCGGCGTTTTGGGTCTGGTCATTGGAGCTGTGGCCGTACTGCTGGCAACCTACGCGCTGGTCTCGGACTTCACCATGATTGAGCAGCTTTCCCGTGAGGGTGCCCCGGCTATCATGGCTTGGCGCGGTGCTTTCGGCCTGACCATGACCTTGGTCTGGCTCTACTTGGAGATTCTGCGCATTCTGGCTATTCTGCGTGGCGACGAATAAGCATATTGAAATAAATTTCTAGAACCAGTGCCCAATACGGGCACTGGTTCTATTTTTTATGTCACAATTCCGACATGGATCCCGGCTGGGTGTCGAAGTCACGGTAACTTAGAGGGATGAAGAGTAATCGGCTGTCTCGACTGCGTCGGTTCCGCGTAGTGTTGCCGGCCAAAACGGCTGGGCATCCGGCCCCTGTATCGGCGAACCTGGATTTCCACGAGGCCGAAGATACACCCTATGGGATGCGTTTAGCGGCCTGGTGGTCTTGGCGTTTCCTCGTGGTGGTTGCCGCCGTTGGCGTGCTCGTATGGTTGCTTTCAAAGCTGTCCTTGCTGCTCATCCCGGTGATGATTGCTGCGCTGATCAGTGGCCTGCTTTCACCTGTCGTGAACGTGCTGAACCGCAAACTGGCGCTACCGCGTGTACTTTCCGTAGCGATCACCGTCATTGCTTTCCTGGCGCTGGTGATCAGCGGACTGTCGATGGCAGGTCAACGGCTTACCGCCGGATTTGCTGCGCTGTGGAATCAAGCCATTGCCGGCGTGGAACAGATACAAACGTGGCTCTTCACCGGCCCGTTGCAACTAACCAACGCCGACCTGCAAAACGTCTTCGACGACGCGCTGGGTCAACTGCGTTCCAACGCGACAAATATCCTCAGCGAAGCCATTAGCTGGGGCTCGGCCTTAGGACAGATCCTCACCGGCGTATTGCTGGCACTGTTTACCTTGATCTTCCTGCTTCTCGACGGCCGGAAGATTGGACTCTTCCTGATCAACCTCCTGCCACGCCGTGCGCGGCCGGCCATGGACGGCGCGATGACCCGCGGCTGGTCCGCATTGGTCAGTTATGTCCGAGTGCAGCTCTTGGTGGCATTCATTGACGCAGTCGGCATTGGCTTTGGTGCCTTCTTCCTGGGCGTACCGTTGGCCATGCCCTTGGGAATCATCGTTTTTATCGGTTCCTTCATTCCAATTATCGGTGCACTGGTAACCGGCGCCCTAGCTGTCCTGCTGGCGCTGGTAGCCAACGGCTGGGTCAATGCCCTGATCATGCTCGGCGTAGTTTTGCTGGTACAGCAGGCTGAATCAAATATCCTGCAACCGCTGATTATGGGTAAAGCGGTGAGCCTGCACCCGCTAGCGGTTGTCCTGGCCGTCGCCGGAGGCACCATGGTCGCAGGCATTCCCGGAGCACTTTTCGCGGTACCAATTATGGCCGTATTAAATGCGGTGGTGAAATATCTGGCTCGACGCGGATGGGACGATGACCCGTTCGTCCGCGATCAATATGGGGTTGGCGAAGACCCTCACGCCCCTCCGGAGCCATCCACCGAAAAATCCCCCGAACTTTTGCCGGCGCGTGAGCGCCCAGAGCACATCGCAACTGAGGACTAGATAGATGAGTAGCAAGCCGCAACTACCTGTGACATTGGCCGATATCGAACAAGCCGCGAAGGTGCTCGAGCCGGTGATCGCCCGCACCCCCATTGAGCACTCCCGGGTCCTCTCTCTGCACGCCGGAGCGGAAGTATTCTTGAAGTGCGAGAACCTGCAGCGCGCGGGCTCCTTCAAGATCCGCGGCGCGTACGTACGCATGGCCAAACTTACCGCCGAGGAGCGCGCCCGTGGCGTGGTCGCCGCCTCGGCGGGCAACCACGCCCAAGGTGTAGCTCAAGCGGCATCGCATCTGGGGATCAAGGCACGTATTTACATGCCCCGAGGTGTCGCATTGCCTAAATTGGCGGCCACCGAGGACCACGGTGCGCAGGTCGTGTTGCACGGTGACACCGTCGATGAGGCCTTGGCAGAGGCACAGAAATTCGCTGATGAAACCGGTGCCGTGTTTGTGCATCCCTTTGACCACCCGGACATCATTGCCGGACAGGGCACCATTGGCCTGGAGATCCTTGAGCAGCTTCCCCAGGTGGAGACCGTGCTGATGGGTGTGGGCGGAGGCGGTTTACTTGCCGGGGTTGCCATTGCGATCAAGGAAAAGGCCCGCCAGCTTGGCCGCGAAATCAAGGTTGTGGGTGTGCAGGCCGAAAACGCCGCAGCCTACCCGCCATCGTTGGCCGCCGATGCGCTGGTCCCGTTGGATACCGTGCACACCATTGCCGACGGCATTGCCGTNNCGGCAAGCCAGGCCAGCTGCCCTTCGCGATCATCAAGGAACTCGTTGACGAGGTTGTTACGGTCTCCGAGGACGCGCTTGCACAAGCCCTGGTAGTACTGCTGGAGCGCAACAAGCTCGTCGTGGAGCCAGCTGGAGCAGTGGGAGTTGCCGCGCTCTTGGAAGACCGCTTGCAGGAGCATGGAATCAACCCGGCCACCACCGTGGTGATCCTCTCCGGCGGTAATATTGATCCACTGCTGATGCTTAAGGTAATCCAGCGTGGTTTGAACGCCGCTGGACGTTTCCTCACCGTGCGCATCATGCTGCCAGATCGCCCCGGCGCACTGGCCACCATCTCCCGGGTGATCGCCGAGTCCGATGCCAACGTGACGCGTTTGGACCATACACGGATCGGTGGCTCGCTGTCCATGGGGGACGTGGCCATCACCATCGATTTGGAAACCAAGGGGCATAAGCACTCCGAGCAGGTACTGGATAACTTGCGGGCAGAGGGCTTTGATCCGCACATCACCAATAGTGCCGGTGGTTCGGTCGCCTAGCAGAACAAAATTAGCGTAAAAAAGT
>DNHA01000362.1 GCA_003486025.1 Micrococcaceae bacterium
CAATTTTGTCTGTTCGCCAGCCGGTTCCGCTTCGGGAGTACTCATCCGCGCAGGCGAGATTATCGAGGGAAGCGAGATTGCCCAGCAGCGAAGACTCATAAAACGCAAAGGCAGCGGCGCCAAAATTCCAGGCCACCAGCTGGCCCGTGGGCCTGGCAACGTGGCTCAGTCGCTGGGCGTCACTCGGATAGAGCATGATGGACTGGATTTGTTCTCCTCCCCTTTCTCGCTGCAAGCACCCCTGCATCACCCGGCGCAGATTTCCAGTGGTCCACGTGTGGGAGTCGCCGGTGTTGCCGGCGGATCTGAGTTTCCATGGCGATTCTGGTTGCCCGGTGATCCTACCGTCTCTGCGTTTCGGCGCGGACGCAACGCCCCGTTTTAGGGGCTAACACCGCCTGAAAACTATTGCTTGCCGGATTTACTGGCCTGCGCCGATGCCGACGATGCTGAACTCTTGGACTCTTCGTGCCTCGAAGTTGCCCGGGCGGTTGGAGTCTGCTTTGGAGGAGCTACCGGCGAAGAACTCGGAACTTCCTCAATAAGCTGAAGGCTTGGGCTGGGTGTAGCCCTGGGCGTCCGTGATGCTTCGGGCACCGTAGGCTTGCTGCTCGGTGAATGTACTGAAGGCGTCTGCGACGGCGACTTGGTAGACGTTGGGCTGACCGTATGCGAGGCACTGGGTTCAGGCGGCCGGCTCTGGCTCTGCGATGGCGAAGGGCTCAGACTGGGCGTCGGCGAAGACGGCGTATGCTTCACTTCTTCAGGTTTGCTCGGCGTCGGCGATGATGTTGGCATGGCAGTTTTTGGTGGTTCAGCGCTTGGCGACTTGGAAGGTGGCGCAGGAGTTGATGGTGTCGGCGAAACCGTTGGCGGCCTCGGAGCAGCAGATGGCTTCGCCGAAACCGTAGGTTCCCGTTTCGGTATGACCGGCGTGTCATCTTCTGGCACCACCACATCAGGATTCTTCTCTTTTTCAATCTTGTTCTTCGACTCTGCCTTGGGAGCGTTCCTAGCATCCACAGTCAACGAAGTGGAATCAATCATGGCTTCTGGCTGGCCTGGGTTAGCAGGCAAATACAGCCGTGGATCATTCCACCGGCCATCGATGAGCACCTCAAAATGCACGTGACATCCGGTGGAGTTGCCCGTGGTGCCCGACAGAGCAATGACTTCTCCTCGCTGCACGTTCTGGCCGGCTCGAACAAGCAGCTTCGAATTATGGCTGTATCCGGTATGCACGTCATAGCCGTGATCCAGGGTGACCCGCAGGCCAGAGTGGCCGGCCCAGCCCGCGACGAGCACTCGACCGGATTCGCTGGCGTAGACCGGGGAGCCGCAGGCAATGGGGTAATCCTGTCCAATGTGGATCTGATTCCCCGCACCGGTAGGATTTGCCCGCCAACCATAAGGGCTCGAAATTCTCCGGGTCGTCACCGGATGCATCAGTTGAAGCCCGCCAGGCAGTTTGCCCACAGACCCAACTCGTCCTGCCAATAATGCGCGTTGTGCCGGTTCCTGCGCGGATTCCTGCTGCCCTGGGAACGAAGCTGAGACGTCGTTTTCATGCAGTTGGCCGTTGTCACCAATCTGAACGACTGGGATATTTGCGGGGCGCCCATCAATTGCGAGTTCTTTGCCAGAGCCAGCGAAGACCGCCAACGGCGCAAATTCACTGACCACGATGGGATAGTCGTAAAAGCTGGACGAGTCCAGGGATCCAATTACCGCCGGTATTGAACCTGATCTGAAGTCTGCTGGCTGAGCCAGTAGCGGCCAAGCGAGAGCACCTGTGAGGCTCAATGCGGACAGCACGGAAGTTGTCCAGATAATCAGCGGTTTCCTGTATCGCGCTCGCTGGGTTCTGGGCAATAGGTAAGTCACGTGGTGTCGGCGTTGCACAATAATCCGGTCCCCCAAAGACGAATTGATTGTAGTGCTCCAGACTATGCCCAATATCCGAAGGAATCTAGACGGACTGCTTATAAAATCCATTTGTCCGTCGACAGATGGTGCCAGTTCTGAAGATTCCTAAGATCTTGGCTTAGCGGTGGACGGCGCGTAGCAGCCAAACCAGTTATCGTGCGGACGTTGAAGATCTCATCGCGTTAGAAGGCTCGCTGCATGGAGATGTCCAGCACATCCAGCGCATCAAATAAGAAGGAGATTTTTAGGCTGATCAGTCCTTTTATGAAATCCGGCTTCGTTGCTGATAATTCCTCCAGCAAATTCGGAGGTGCTGGAGACTTTATAAGCTCCGGCAAGGAAGATATCCTCAGAAGATCACTCCACGATGATCACCGAGCGCCCAATGCGAAACCCGGGGAATGCGCCTGAATAAAGATTCAGGAAGCTCGTGGTCGAGCAGCTTTCGAACAGCTGCTGTCAACGGAGGAAGATATGAACACCCCTGAACTGCACACGCATGCGATCCAACGCCTCAATGAACTGCTGCACTGCCCCATAGCTCAAAGGCATCTCGCGGCATACGGATGGGTCTCAGGGATGCCGGTAGTCTTTGCGCAAGGTGCCGAGATGGTGGAAGACGTGATGGGCTTTATTTCCATCCATGGGCGGGCCGTACTCTTGGTGCTTACCGATGCACCCAACGATGAACTGCAGCTATGGCATGTCACTGTTCCCAGCCCTGTCTTCACCAGAGTCCCGCCTCTGCCGTTTGGGACCACGCTCGCCGAGCTCTGTGTCAGGCACAGCAATAACAGGCTTATGCCGTTCCGCGTCGCTTTCTGGGCGCATAGCGCGGCCATCCACCAAATCCCTCTCTATGTTCGCAGCGACAACAGCGATGCAAATGCCACTCCGGCACCCGGCACACACTAAGTGATTGCCCGCTCCCATAAATGCATGCTTTCAGGCCCGAACATCCATCTTAATTCCAGGATATTTCGGCGCTCATGATAATCAACGTGGAGTTCCGGGAATTTGGCTGATGGGACTGGAGTTTTACTCGGATCTATTCGACCAAACTGTCCATATCTCAGGCGAATTGAAGCCGAGAAATAGCAGATGCCGAGGTGTTGACGTGAACTTTTCTTGCCATTCATCTTTATTGCTGGCTTTGCTGCTTCTAATCTTTTAAGGTGGAAGCACACTAGAGAACCGCAACGATGGGCCGCCAGTCTGCGTTGCGTCTTGTTCCAAGCTGATGGGGATCACTCGGAAAATTCAAGAACGATAGTGGAGGTAGTACCAATGCCAGGACGTCTTGTACGTACTCGAACGGCCGAACGCGTGACCGAACTGCTTGGATCACGTGAAGGACGCAACCACCTCGCCGCCTACGGCTGGGTACAGGGAATGCCAGTTATCATGACGGTTCCAACCGAACCTGTCAACCACGTCATGGGCTTGGTGTCCATGCACGGTCGTTCGGTGCTGGTTGCCATGCTCGACGCTGGGACCGATGAGCTCAACTTCTTGCATGTTTCCATGCCGAACCCCGCATTGCAGTCAGTAGATCTGGAAAAGGATACGGACCAGATCCACGAGCTGTTTGTTCGCACGCAAAATCGAGGGTCAGTGACTTTCCGAGTGAAGTATTGGGATTCCTGCGCGATGGCGCATCCGATCCCTGCATTCAATGCCGGGGTGGCTACGTTGCGCCAAGGGCAACGCTTGAACCCTTGATCCCTGTACCAGCCTTTCAAGGGCAGC
This sequence comes from Micrococcaceae bacterium, assembly GCA_003486025.1. Classification (GTDB taxonomy): domain Bacteria; phylum Actinomycetota; class Actinomycetes; order Actinomycetales; family Micrococcaceae; genus Glutamicibacter. The sequence goes on from DNHA01000362.1 coordinate 3,676, forward strand.
TAAAAGAAACCTTTCCTGTGTAGCAAACGCACTGAGTCTGATGACGAATGCCGGGCTAC
>DNHA01000109.1:0-5096 GCA_003486025.1 Micrococcaceae bacterium
TCCGACCACGCACCGTTGGTTGTCGACTACCAGTTCTAAAGGAACCACAATTCATGGAAACACTACGCCCCCGCGTCCTGTCCGGGATGCAGCCGTCTGGCGACTCGCTGCACCTGGGCAACTATCTGGGCGCCCTGGTCAACTGGGTCAAGACCCAAGATGACCACGACGCGTTCTTCTTCATTCCGGATATGCACGCGATCACCGTCTCGCAGGATCCGGACGAGCTGCGCGCACGTACCCGGAAAACCGCCGCGCAGTTCATCGCCGGCGGCATCGACCTGGACAAGTCCACGCTGTTCGTCCAGTCCCAGGTGCCCGAACATGCGCAGCTGGCCTGGGTATTCAACTGCATCACCGGATTTGGCGAAGCCAGCCGAATGACCCAGTTCAAGGACAAGTCCTCCAAGGGCGGCGCCGATGCTGCCAGCGTTGGCCTGTTCACCTACCCGGTGCTCATGGCAGCTGACATCCTGCTCTACCAGCCGCAGGGCGTTCCGGTCGGCGACGACCAGCGTCAGCATGTGGAGTTGGCCCGCGATCTGGCGAAGCGTTTTAACCACCGTTTTGGCGAGACCTTTGTGGTGCCCGAGGCCTTCATTCCCAAGGAGGGCGCGCGCATTTACGACCTGCAAAACCCGACCTCCAAGATGTCCAAGTCCGCCGAGTCGCCTGCGGGCCTGATAAATGTGCTCGATGAGCCCAAGCAGATCGCCAAGCGCATCAAGTCCGCGGTCACCGATGCGGGCAGCGTCGTGGCCTACGACAAGGAAGAAAAGCCCGGGGTGTCCAACCTTTTGAACATCCTTGCTGCGATGACCGGAAAGCACGTCCCGGAACTGGTTACCGAATTCGAAGGCAAGATGTACGGGCACCTGAAGGTGGCCGTGGCAGAGGCCGTGGTTGAACGTCTGACCCCGATCCGCACGCGCACCTTGGAACTTCTTGACGATCCAGCCGAGCTTGACCGGTTGCTGCTGGCCGGCGCGGCGAAGGCCCGTGAGGTTGCCTCGGCCACCGTGGCCGATGTCTACCAGAAGGTCGGCTTCCTGCCGCCGCTGGGAAGCCACAGCTAATCGTGAGTGATCAGGCTGCGGAAATTGGCGACCCCCAGTTCACGCTGGGGGTCGTCATTCCCGTGCCCGAACCGCAGCGCAGCGTCTTGCGCGCATGGCGCCGGAAATTTGGGGGAGCGGATAGCGAGCCGATCGCACCGCATATCACCCTGGTTTCCGGTGGTTACCTCAGCTCGTGGGAGCAGGCCGCGGAACGGGTGCGTGACGTGGCGCAGGAAAGCTCGGGCTTTACGGTGGAGCTTGGCGCAGCGCGCTCATTCCGCCCGGCGAGCCAGGTGGTGTATCTTCCGTTGGCCGCAGGTGGCGAACAATGCTGGAGCTTGCATCGAGCGTTGCTGGCCGATCAGTTGTGCCACGACTCGAAGTTCGAATACCACCCGCACCTGACGATCGCCCAGAATGTGCCTGAGGCGGATCTGGACGCCGCCCAAGAGCAGCTGAACGATGTTGCACTGGGTTTTGCGGTGGATTGCCTGCAATTGTTCGATACCCGCGACGGGGCATGGAACCTGTGCGAGGAAATCAGCTTGCGAGGCTAGCGGAACCCGAACGCAACGCAGAAATCCCGTGGAACAAAAATGTTCCACGGGATTTTCATTGCCCTAGCTCCGCGGCAACTGGGTTACTTGGCGCGCACGTTGGCTTCGATCTTCGCGCCGGTGTCTGCGTCGATGTTCTTCCAGTATTCCAGCGCGTTGCTCAGCACCGGCTCGGCAACCCCGTCCAGGGCACCGGTGACGGTATTGACCAGTTCGGCGCGCTGGGCGTCGTCCATGACCTCGCGGACCAAGATGCCTGGCTGGACGAAGTCGCCGTCATCCTCGCGCAGCGTGTAGGCCGCACGGACCAGCTCGCCATCGGACTCGAAGGAGTTATCCACCGGTCCGGTCTGGTCGCTGTAGGAATCGCCGAAGGAGTTCGGCGCGTAGACGCTGCGGTCCCCGGTGTGCTCGAAGGTCATATTGCCCTCGAAGTTGTACGAGTTGACCGGGCACTTCGGCTTGTTCACCGGCAGCTGCTGGAAGTTGGTGCCGATGCGGTAGCGCTGCGCGTCCGCGTAGGCGAAGTTGCGGCCCAGCAGCATCTTGTCCGGGCTCATGCCCATGCCTGGGACCATGTTCCCCGGGGAGAAGGCCGCCTGTTCGATCTGCGCGAAGAAGTTCTCCGGGTTGCGGTTCAGCGTCATCGTGCCGACCTTGATGCGCGGGTAGTCCTTCTTGGACCAGACCTTGGTCAGGTCAAATGGGTTGTAGCGGTAGGTCTTCGCCTCGTCGTACGGCATGATCTGCACGTAGAGGTCCCACTTGGGGAAGTTGCCGGCCTTGATGTTCTCGAACAGATCGCGGCGGTGGAATTCGGCGTCCGATCCGGCCAGTGCTTCGGCCTCGGCGCCGGGCATGGTCTCGAACTTGTCGGACTGCTTGTTCAGGAAGTGGTACTTAACCCAGAACTTCTCACCGGCAGCGTTAACCCACATGTAGGTGTGCGAGCCGTAGCCGTTCATTTCGCGCCAGGTCTTAGGCAGGCCGCGCTGGCCCATGATGTAGGTGACCTGGTGAGCGGATTCGGGGTTCTGCGTCCAGAAGTCCCACTGCATGGTGCCGTCGCGCAGGCCGGAATCCGGCAGGCGCTTCTGCGAGCGGATGAAGTGCGGGAACTTCATCGGGTCGCGCAGGAAGAAGACCGGGGTGTTGTTGCCGACCAGGTCGAAGTTGCCTTCGGTGGTGTAGAACTTCATCGAGAAGCCACGCACGTCGCGCCAGGTGTCGGGGGAGCCGAGCTCACCGGCGACGGTGGAGAAGCGCATCAGGGTTTCGGTTTTCACCCCGGGCTGGAACAGCGCGGCCTTGGTGTACTGCGAAATGTCTTCGGTGGTTTCGAATTCGCCGAATGCGCCGGCACCCTTTGCGTGCGGGCGGCGTTCGGGCACGTTCATGCGGTTGAAGTGCTGCAGGGTTTCGACCAGGTGGTGATCGTGCAGGACGATCGGGCCATCGGCGCCTACGGTCAGGGAGTTGCGGTCGCTGACCGCGGGGATGCCTGCCTGGGTGGTCGAACCGCCAGGGTTCACGTTCTGATTCTCAGCCATTGTTTCTCCTTTGCATGGATCCTACATTTTTGCCAGGATTAGCGCGGCGGGCAATGGAGCCGCTGCGCTTCGCCCTGGCAAGGGCCTCATCCACGGGCGCGGAACGCACCGCAGAGGTCTGTGAAATTTTCGGGTTCCGGACGGCTCAGAGTTTGCCCGCGCCCAGCGGCGCAGCGTGCAAACTGGTACAAATAACCGGCGAAGCCCATAGCTCCCATCATGCCATAAATTTGAATGAATCCAAATAGTGAATATGGAATTTGCCGCATTGTTGCCGGGCGTTAATTGCCAGGTTAACGCCCGAAGGGGTGCGAACCAGATGGTTCGAACCCCTTCAGGAGGACTGAGGACTAATCCTTAGACGGTGCGCGACAAGATTGCCTGCTTGACCTCGGCGATTGCCTGGGTCACCTGGATGCCGCGGGGGCATGCTTCGGTGCAGTTGAAGGTGGTGCGGCAACGCCACACGCCTTCCTTGTCGTTCAGGATCTCCAAACGCATATCGCCGGCATCATCGCGCGAGTCGAAGATGAAGCGGTGTGCGTTGACGATTGCTGCCGGGCCGAAGTACTGGCCATCGGTCCAGAAGACCGGGCAAGACGAGGTGCACGCGGCGCAAAGAATGCACTTGGTGGTGTCCTCGAACTTAGCGTGGTCCGCTGCCGATTGGTAACGCTCGCCCGCTGGCTCATGGCCCTCGTTGATCAAGAACGGCATGATCTCGCGGTAGGACTGGAAGAACGGTTCCATGTCGACGATGAGGTCCTTTTCAAGGGGCAGGCCCTTGATGGCTTCAACGGTGATCGGCTTGGAAGTGTCCAGGTCCTTGAGCAGGGTCTTGCAGGCCAGGCGGTTGCGGCCGTTGATGCGCATGGCATCCGAACCGCAGACGCCGTGGGCGCACGAGCGGCGGAAGGACAGCGAACCGTCATGCTCCCACTTGACCTTGTGCAGGGCGTCCAGCACGCGGTCGGTGCCGTACATGGTCAGCTTGAAGTCTTCCCAGTACGCGTCAGCGGTGCTCTCCGGGGTGTAACGGCGAACGCGCAGGGTGATGTTGAAGGTAGGGATTTCTCCGCCACCGCCAACACCTGGCTTCAGCTCGATCTTTGATGCTGGTTCCGGAAGTTCCGTGCTCATTAGTACTTACGCTCCATCGGCTGGTAACGGGTAAAGATGACGGGCTTGGTTTCCATGCGAATGCCGGAAATGCCCTCGGTGGTAGCCGTTGCGTCGCGGTAGGACATCGAGTGCTTCATGAAGTTCTCGTCGTCGCGGTTCGGGAAGTCCTCGCGGTAGTGTCCGCCGCGCGATTCCTTGCGGTGCATGGCGGCAGCGGTCATAACCTCTGCCATGTCCAGCAAGAAGCCAAGCTCGATGGCTTCCAGAAGGTCAAGGTTGAAGCGCTTGCCCTTATCCTGGACCGAAACGTTCTTGTAGCGCTCACGTAGTTCTTCGATGACAACCAGTGCGCGATCCAGCGAATCCTTGTCGCGGAACACCTGGACGTTAGCGTCCATGATGTCCTGAAGTTCCTTGCGCAGTACCGCAACACGCTCGGTACCGGTGGAGTTCAGCATCGCGTCGATCTGGGTGCTGGTGAACTTCTCTGGATCTTCTGGAAGTGCGACGAAGTCTGCGGTAGCCGCGTACTTCGCTGCCGAGATGCCGGCGCGCTTGCCGAAGACATTGATGTCCAGCAGCGAGTTGGTGCCTAGGCGGTTTGATCCGTGGACCGAGACGCAGGCGACTTCGCCGGCCGCGTAGAGACCTGGGATCACGGTGTCGTTGTCCTGCAGGACCTCGGCATCGATGTTGGTAGGGATGCCGCCCATCACGTAGTGCGCGGTCGGGAAGACCGGTACCGGCTCGGTGTATGGCTCTACACCCAGGTAGGTACGAGCGAACTCGGTGATGTCCGGGAGCTTCGC
>DNHA01000109.1:5119-5241 GCA_003486025.1 Micrococcaceae bacterium
GGTTCCAGGTGAGTGAGGTCAAGCAGTACGTAATCCTTGTTAGGACCACAGCCGCGGCCTTCGCGCACCTCATTGGCCATCGAACGCGCGACGATGTCACGCGGTGCGAGGTCCTTGATGGT
>DNHA01000111.1:0-3431 GCA_003486025.1 Micrococcaceae bacterium
CGGCAGCGACTATGCGACTGCCGGTTCAGTCAATGTGCTGCGCTACGGTCTTGGACTGTTGGTTATCGGCGGAGCCGCGTGGGTATATTTCTTCCGCCCTCAGCGCGCCTCAGATCCTGCAAACCGGCGTATTTACCTGGTGCTGTTCTTCGGAATCAGCGCGGTAGTCGCGTTGATTTCCCTGCTGGTGATCGCTTATCGGGTGTTTGAATTCTTGCTAGTCAGCACCGCTTCGGGAAGCTTGCTCGACTTGATACGGGCACCTTTTGGCTGGCTGATAGCCACCGCGGCCGTGGCCGCGTATCACTTTGCACTGTGGCGTTCAGACCGAGTACGCCTGGCTGCCGAGCAGTCGAAGACGGCAGCACCGGTTCACCGCCCCGCGGTGATAACTCTGATGGTCGTTGCCCCGCAAGGATACGAGCCATTGCTCGACGAACTGCACAAGCTGCCAGGCATTGGACTTCATTGGATCCCTGCCGTAGGGCCAATGCCGGAGCAAACAAAGTTCAGCGGATTATTGCAGTTGATTACTGCCCGTGCGCAGAGTGCGGAATCGGGACTACTGATCAATATCGACTCCGACGGCCAGGCGCAATTTACCGTTCTCGCCTTAGCGGCGGGCCAGGAATTCTCAGCTGCCGGCCGAGGCTAGCTCCAGTTTTCAGCCTCGGCTGCGTCGAGCCCTTCCGCTTCCGCTCACCGAGGCGAGCGCGACTGCCAGCAGCGTCAGCACAGTTCCGGCCACGGTGGCGAAGCTGATGTGCGAACCAGCGGTGGGCACTACCAGGTCAAGCATCAGGGATCCGAGCAATTGGCCGCAGATCATGCACAGCCCGGTAAACAGCACGCCCAAATGCTTGACCATAAATGCTGAGACACCGATAAATACGCACCCCAGCAGGCCTCCAACGTAGTACCACCGATGTGTGGGGAAGCTGCCTTCGGCGGAGGCTAGGGGTAAACGAATCAAGATGATCATTCCCAGCATGAGCGTTCCCACCACAAAGTTCATCAGCGTGGCCGTCAACGGATTTCCATAAGCCTGGGCTTGGACTCCGTTGGACGCAGATTGGTAGCCCATGAGGACGCCCACAATCAATGAAAAAATCATTGGGAACAACAATGTCCCCAACTCAACGTCGGTGACGATGCGTGGACTGACCGCCCAGACAACGCCCACTACGGTCAGCAACGCGCCGATCAATCGCAGCGCATTGATCTTCCGCGGACCGGCTGGTCCAAAGCCGAGGCGATCCACGATCATCGACCCTACGGTTTGACCGGTCACCAAGCTCACCGTAAATAGTGCCACGCCCACAATGGGTACCGCGGTGGACTGGCTGACGACCACAAATGCGCCGACCACGCCAGCTGCCAGATACCACCAGGGAAACTGGCGTTGCCCAATCACCCGTGGGATAGTCCGTGCGGCCCTGCGCGGACCAGGCAGCAGCAGATGAATCAGCGCCAGGGCCGCCAATCCCACCACAAAGCTAACCAGCGCGGCAGCAAAAGGATCAGCTAGTTGCACACCCAGGGCGCCATTTACGCGGCTCTGAATTGGCATCAGCAACCCGGTAGCCACCGCGATGATCAGATATGCCAGTCTCGTCCCTGGGCTCAAGGCCGGGCTTGCGGATTGATTCACTACTCAGTCTTTCTCAGATGTGCGGCATCAAATCTGTGCCGGGAGAACAAAAAACGGGACCAGTTCAAAGTGAATTGGTCCCGTTTTTCAGTGGTTTAGCTACTGTGGTCGCTAGCCAGGATATGCGTAGTCGAGATGACCGTAGCCTGATCCACGCTTGCCAGTGCATCAACTAAGGAGGAGAGCACAAACATCGAGGAATCGACTTCGAGCTTGACCGGGTATTGGTACACCAGCATGGCCACCAGGTCACGGATCGATTCGGCCACCTGATCATCGCTGTATTCCGGATTGAAGCCCACCAACACGTCGGTTGGCGACTCTTCGCGCGCTGGAATGTAGCTGATCGCAAATGCCAGGATCTTGCCACCGTCCACACGCGGCCGGTCACGCAGCACAATGGCCCCTTGGGCACCGGTGCGGTCATCGAGCAGCATCTTCTGAGCCGAGCCCAAGGTCATCTTCGCCGGGTCCCACTGGTGGGTGGCGTTGTAGAAGTCCATCACCAGTTTGGTCAGCTCTACGCTGCCGGTGGCGATGTCCTCGATCACGCGGTCATTGGTGTCGAACACCGGTTCGGCCAGCGCACCGGGTTCAACAATCACATCACGCGAAACCTGGATCTCGCCCAAACCCAGCGCAGCGCAGAAGCCCTGTGCCGCGGTTGCCGGGTCCCCGGCAGTCACCGTGTAACGCGATTTCAGCTCGGTGCTCTGCCCCGCGGGAATCAGTTCACGCAAACGTGCCACCAACGCCGTGCCCACACCTTGCCGGCGCTGGCCCGGAGCCACCTCAACATAAAGCCACAAACGCTGCGGGTGCAACGAGGAAGCAAAGATGACGCCAGCACCGATGGCTACCGATTCACTGGTGGCCACCAGCGTGCGGGAAAACGGCGAATCGCTGTTCTCACGCAGCATCGTGCGGTCCTGATGGGCGTGCGGAGACAGCGGATCACCAAAGAGCTGCAGCAGTTCGAGGTCATCGCCCGAACGCCAAGGACGGATCTCCAGGTCGCTCATGCGCTCTAGGCTCCGTTCAGACGCTCGGATAGGTAGGTCGTGACCTGGTCCAGTGCCACACGCTCCTGCGCCATGGTGTCGCGTGATCGAATGGTCACAGCCTGGTCTTCGAGGGTGTCGAAGTCCACGGTGATGCAGAACGGGGTACCGATCTCATCCTGACGGCGGTAACGACGGCCGATGGCTCCGGCATCATCGAAGTCGATGTTCCAGCGCTTGCGCAGTTCCGCAGCCAGGTCCTTGGCCTTTGGCGACAGCGATTCGTTGCGCGACAGCGGCAGCACGGCGGCCTTGACCGGTGCCAGACGCGGGTCCAGCTTCAGCACGGTGCGCTTGTCCACGCCGCCCTTGGTGTTCGGTGCCTCGTCCTCGGTGTAGGCATCCACCAGGAATGCCATCATGGAGCGGGTCAGGCCGAAGGAAGGCTCAATGACAAATGGTACGTAGCGCTCACCCGAGGCCTGGTTGAAGTAGGACAGGTCGGTGCCCGAAGCATCCTTGTGGCTGGTCAGGTCGTAATCGGTACGGTTGGCGACGCCCATCAGCTCGCCCCATTCCGAACCCTGGAAGCCAAAGCGGTATTCGAAGTCGATGGTGCCCGCTGAGTAGTGCGCACGATCATCTTCGGGCACATCAAACTGGCGCAGGTTTTCTGGGTTCAGGCCCAGATCCAAGAACCAAGCCCAGCAAGCATCCACCCAGTGCTTGAACCATTCATCGGCTTCTTCTGGAGCGGTGAAGAACTCGATTTCCATCTG